>CAXYUO010000125.1:0-7603 GCA_964292185.1 uncultured Frigoriflavimonas sp. | reverse complement strand
CTGTTATCTTCAGATGTTTTATCTTCTAGTTCTTTTTTTTGATTTTCAAATTTTGATATTTTATAATTAATGATACTTATAAATTGCTCATAAGAGATATTTCTATTCTGGTTATCTCTAGACATTCTTTGAAAAATTTGCTGCTGCATCATAAAAGTTTGCTGTTGCTGCATCATCATTCTTTGCATAGATTCTCGTTGCATCTGTTGATTTTGGAAATTATTATTGTTGAATTGTGAAAACACAAGTGAAAATAAACCAAAAGCGATAAGGGTAAACAGCTTTTTCATTATTGTATATTGTTGAATTTTTTTTGAAATAAGTGAAGCGTCAAAAATATAAAATAAATTGAATTAAATCAGAAAATTCTTCTAACTGAAAATTCTCTGTGAACTCTGCCAAGTGAAACGCTTCTGCGAAACTAAAAATCAACGTAAATTATAAAAAATCTCTTGAGAACTCTGCGTTCAAAATTTTAATGATGAAAAATTAGACAATTACTTTACAATCGGTTTTATTTTTGGTTGTTTTATAGATGTATCCCAAGTGTTTAACGTAGTTTTTATAGCGTTTGTTACGTTTTTATCATCTTTTATATACCAGTTTACAGATTTGTCTGATGTAGTTTTATCTCCTGCATAATGGTAAAATACAATAGAATTGACCAATGGATATTTTTTTGGGAAATCTGTAAGTGCTTCTTTAAACCATTTTGCACGATTTCCACCAGTTTTTAGAGAACCAAATTCAGCAATCATCATTGGTTTTTTAAATTTTGCTAATTCTTTATAATGTGTACCCAAAATCTCTGAAAAAGTCCACCATTTACTCCAACTTGCAGAGGTTCCGAAATTTAAAATACCTGTTGCAACCATATCTACATATTGATCTCCTGGATAATAAGCATCAAAATAACCATAAGCAGTGTGCGGACTCCAAACCCAAATTATATTCTTTGCACCTACTTTGTTAAAAATATCGTGAACATGTTTCCAACCGGCCACAAATTCTTGTGGAGTATCATTTTGCGGTCCCCATGGATATCGGTAAGGTTCATTCATCTCATGTCCGAATCTTAAATAAATAGGATGTGCGTATTCTTTTGCACTTTGTGCCCATTTTTTTAGAAAAGAATCATATAAACCTTTGGAAACTTGAGTAAAAGCAGCTTCATCTCTTTTTTCTAAAGAAGGTATGCCAGGAAAATTTTCTACACTAAAATCGCTTACCCAAGGTTCCCATGTTATCATAGGAATAGACCCAATTTCATTGATTGCATTTACTTGTCTTAATGGAAACTGTTCTTCATCTTTTTCTCCCCAAGCTTGATATATATGAATAATTGGGAAAGTTAATGCAAGAGAATCTTCTAAATTGATGATGTTTTCGTAGGATTCTTTTTCGCTATCATCTGATGCTCCAAAAAGTATCACTTTAGAATGGATTAATTTATTTTTATTATATCTAATGCCATTTAACCAAGCTAATTTTTCTTCACGAGTGCCTTCTCTTTGGTCTAGAATTATTGTTTTTTCTACATCTTGAACCGTAGAACCAGCTTTTGTAAGTGCTGTTTCTATTGGGCCTTTCGTTTTTTCGCTTACCATAGAAAGTCCATACACGATTAAAAAACCTAATGATAATGCTATAAAAATATAGAGGTAACGCGATATTTTATTAAATTTTCTCATCATAGCATTTGTATTACTTTTTTTATACCTGTTTCTATATTTACTTTTGGTTCAAATCCTAATTTTTCTTTAATTTTAGAATTATCGCCTATCATTTCCCAAACTTCATTTTCACGATAAGGAATTGCACCAATCACAATTTTGGCTTCACTATCTATTTCTTTGTTTACATTGATGGCTAATTCGCATAATTTTGTGCCTTTTCCGCTGCAAACATTCATGGTTTCATTGTGAGAATTGGTGTTTTCGGCAGTTAATAATAATGCGGAAACAACATCATCTACATACAAAAAATCTCTCGTTTGTTCTCCTTTTGTCATTAAAAAATCTTCGCCTCTTTGTAATGAATTAATCATTTGCGGAATAAAAAAATCTTCGGGCATATTTTCTCCATAGAAGTTGAATATACGCAAGTTAGTGAATGTTTTTTTCTTATTGATACAATATGTTTCTATCAGATTTTCTGCATTAATTTTAGTTAAAGAATAGGGTGAAACAGGTTTAGGAATTTGATTTTCATTTAATGGAGAATCGTTATTTCCATAAATTTCACTGGAAGAGGTAAAAATGAAATGTGCATCGCAATTTTCTAAAGCTTGTAATAAATTTAAAGTACCTGTTACATTGATGTTTGCCATGCTTTCGTAGATAGAAAAATCTCGATTTCTGCTAATGCTTGCAGCCAAATGATATACAATTTCTGGGTTTATTTTTTGTATAGCTTTGTTTAATTCATCAAAATTAGTAATATCAACAGCAAAATTTCTATCGTCATTTTTGGCGTTTTTAGAAATAATAAAAACATCAGCTTCTGCTTCTTGTAATGCTTTCACAAGAAAATTCCCAAGATAACCATTCCCTCCTGTTACTAATATTTTTTTATTTTTTAATTCTATTTTGCCCATTGTATATTTGCTTTTTGTGCATCTGTAACAAATTCTAGTAAATCTGCTTGAGAATTTACTTTATTTTCAGTGTAAAAATCTTTATACCAAACGATTGTTTTTTCTAAAGTTTTCTCTATTCCCCAAACTGCTTTCCATTTTAAAAGTTTGTTGGCTTTAGAACAATCTAACATTAATAAATTGGCTTCATGATGATCATTTGGATCTTTACTGAACTCAATTTCTATCGCTTCCCAATATTTTTTAGAAATGTCTAAAATATCTCCAACAGGCAAATTACTGTGAATATCTGGTCCGAAATTCCAACCTTCTGCTACAGAAATATTTTGTTCTAATAGTTTCCAACCTAAGGTTAAATAACCACTTAAAGGTTCCAAAACATGTTGCCACGGTCTTGTAGCTTTAGGATTTCTAATTTTCACGGCTTCATTATTTGATGTTGCTCTCACAATATCTGGTATCAATCTATCTTCTGCCCAATCTCCGCCTCCAATTACATTTCCTGCACGTCCGCTTGCTAAAAGTACGTGATGTTTTTTGCCAAAATCTTCATTATTAAAATAAGAATTTCTGTAAGAAGAGGTCAATAATTCTGCACAACCTTTAGATGCGCTATAAGGATCATAACCTCCCATTGCTTCGTTTTCTCTGTAACCCCAATTCCATTCTTTGTTTTCGTAGCATTTATCGCTGGTTACGTTTACAATTGCTTTTACGGAAGGTGTTTTTCTGCAACATTCATACACATTTAAAGTTCCCATCACATTGGTAGAAAAAGTTTCGATAGGATCTTCATAAGAAGCTCTCACCAAAGCTTGTGCAGCCAAATGAAACACAATATCGGGTTGCACTTCTTCAAAATAAGCTTGAAGCGTTTCTAAATCTCTTAAATCATGAAGATTTTGATGGATGTTTATATTTAATAATTCTAAATGATTTTTTCCTTCAATTGGCAAAGCGTAACCATACACTTTTGCACCCATTTTTTCTAACCAAAGAGCCAACCAAGAACCTTTGAAACCAGTATGACCAGTTAAAAGCACTTTTTTATCTTTATAAATTCCTCCAAAAAGGCTTTCAAAATTTACCATTTTTTCCATAATGCTTTGTTGTTTTTCCACATGTCATTCAGCTGAATATTATCTCTTAAAGTATCCATTGGTTTCCAAAATCCGTAGTGTTTGTAGGCATACAATTCGCCTGCTTTTGCTAAACTTTCCAGTGGTTCTTTTTCCCAAACGGTTTGTATTCCGTTGGTTATATAATCGAAAGCTTTTGGTTCGCACACGAAAAATCCTGCGTTTATCCAACCTCCATCTCCAATTGGTTTTTCTATAAAACTTTTTATCGGACCATCTTCTCCATCAAAAGAAACTCCTCCAAATCTACCTTCTGGTTGTACGGTTGTCATCGTCACAGTTTTCCCATGGTTTTTATGAAAATCTACCAATTCTTTGATGTTAATATCTCCTACACCATCACCATAAGTGAGCATGAAAGGTTCGTCTCCAACTATATCTTTTGCTTGTAAAACCCTTCCACCAGTCATTGCATCTAAACCTGTGTCTAATAAAGTAATTTTCCAAGGTTCAGATTTATTATTTAAAATTTTCACTTCATTATTAGATAAATCAATGGTAACATCGCTATTATGTAAAAAATAATTAACGAAATATTCTTTAATTACATAACCTTTGTAGCCCAAAAGAACTACAAAATCGTAATATCCATATTGCGAATAAATTTTCATAATATGCCATAAAATCGGTTGTGCACCAATTTGTATCATTGGTTTTGGAATTAAATCTGTGGCTTCGCTAAAACGTGTACCGAATCCTCCTGCTAATAATAAAGTTTTCATATGTAGATATTTATTTTTTTAATGGTCATATGGTATCGCCTAATCTTCATTGGTGTTTGTTTTCAAGATTTGTAAATGGCGATTTCATTTTTAGTTAATTTTTTTTAAAATTATTGAATTTCTATGCTTTTGTCCTCATTTATTTTTATTCTGCTCCATGCATCTTCCACTTTAAGGTTCATCGCTTCATAAGCTGCTAAAATGCCACCAACAGATTGTATAAAAGCGATAAATGAAAAGCCAATCATTCCCCAAGTTCTTTGTGCTGTAAAGAGCAATTCGCTTTCTGGTGTGAAATATCTTCTTTCTACAAGAACTGCAATTACGGTTACAAAAAATACGATGCAATAGGCAATTAATGGTTTCACAAAAGGGTTTATAAATCCTCTAATGGCAATTTTTGATGTTGGAATATAAGGGATGCTTTTCTTTTTTAAAGCTAAAACAAAGGCGTAAAAAAATACTGGCCAACAAGAATATTTCAAAATCATTCCTCGCCAATGGAAACCTCTTTCTGTTTTCCGATCGCAAAGAAATTTTTGAGCATAAACATAAATAAAAATTGCAATAAAGAAAACCATAGATCCATTGGCTATAAAATCTGTAAAATCCATTCTACCAGGTATTATTTTAGTAAAAAAATAGAGTAGTGGTATGAAGATAAAGAAGGCTGTAATGCTACCAAAAAGATAATAGGTGCCAATTGATAAATAGGATAATTTTTGCCAAAAAGTTAAATTCTTCATTAAATATGGCATTTCATCAAATAATAATTCGAAAACACCACGTGCCCATTTTAATTGTTGTTTGCAAAACGAAGCAAAATCTTCTGGAACCAAACCTCTGCTTACAATTACAGGATTATACACAGATTTCCAACCTTTTGCGTGTATTCTCATAGATGTTTGTAAATCTTCTGCCAAACCTTGTGCATGACCACCAATACTTTCTAATGCTTGTCTTCTAAAAGTGCAATTGGCTCCTATTGCTACAGCTCCACCATATCCGTGTAATCCCATTTGTGTTGGACCGTAGAAAGTATACGTTTGTTCTGCAGCTCCTTTTGCGGTAAAAGAACGATACATATTGTAATATCCTTGACTAACCTGTACAAAACCGACAGATTTTTTCTTGAAAAAACCTAAAGTTTGATCCAAAAAATTAGGAAAAACAATGTGATCTGGATCTAAAATTAATATGAATTCTTCTGAAGTTCTTTTTAATGCTTCGTTTATTTTTCCTGCTTTTGCTCCAGGCAAATTGGCTAAATCTAACCAAACAATTCCATGTTTTTCTGCCAATTCTTTGAAGGCAATATCTTCTGTACTATCCAATAAATACGTTGTGTGTGGATAATTCAAATTTCCTAAAGCTTTGAAGGTGTTTTCGAACATAGAAATAGGTTCTCCTGGAGCAGAAGTTGTGAAAACGGCTACACTCAATCCTTCTTTTGGGTTTGGAACAAAGGGAGGTTTTGATATTCTCAAATAATTAATCCAAATTAAGACAATCCGTAAAATTCCGTACCAGAAAAACATACTTAATAATACAAAAAGGAATAAATTACTAATATGAACTTCCCGAAACCACCATTCTGCAAGATTTAAAACGCTCAAAATACCTGCAAGTGTAAAAACCATTATTATAAAATGATCCAACTGCGTAACTTTTTTAGCAGATTTAAATTTCCAAAGATTATTTCTCAGTTTTGTATTCATCTAAAAGTGAAAATTTAAACCTAAACTTAAATTATTTCTGGTGTAGAAAAATGTTTGTTGATTGGTGTACGTTAGCTTTGCTTGTGTTTTTGGAGAAATTTCATAATTAAAATAGGCAGCAACTTCAAAAGGATTAAAATTTGTTTTAGTGAAATTTCTTGTGATTGTTTTATTTCTATCTACATCAATATTTAATATAAAAAAAGGGTTATCACTTTTTGCTAAAAATCCGTAATTTCCTTTTGCACCAATTTCTAGTTTTTTAGATGGTTTGTAATTTAATAATAGCAATGCAGAGTTTACCAATTGAGATTTTGGAGTAAAATAAGGATTGTAAAACCCTTCTATATTAGATGCTAATGTATAGTTTTCAATATCTTCTTTTGGTACAAATAAGTTGGTTTTTGCATTAGAATAATTTACGCCGTAACCAAATTGCATATTAAAATTGGAGTAGGAGTAAGGTTTAGAAAGTATCCAACCTGCTATGGTTTTTATAGAATTTTCATCTTTATAAAATTGATGATTATAAGCAGCATGAACAGAAAATAATTTTGAATTGTTATAATCTAATTCGCCAAAAACATTGCTTTGTGTAAGATTATATGTTGTGCTTAAAAGCGTTCCTAAATATGGTAATTTATTATAACCAGCTTTTACTGTAATGTTTTTATTTAATTTTTTTGAAAGATCTACATTTCCTATCCAATCAGATTCTCCAGAAAAATTATGATAAATCCCTCCAGAAAAACTTGTTGATAAACCTAAAAAGCCTAAATAAAAACTGTTGCCTAACTTTGCTGTTAATGCTTGTTCTGTAGGAGTGAAGTTGTAATTTTCTACTTCTATTTTCGTACTCCATAACCAAGATTTGTATTGTCCAAATTCAACTTTTTCTGCAAAATATTTCATCGGTTGATTGTCAGATTGGTATTCAAAAGTTGTTTTTAGATAAGGAGAAGTTGCTTTTGCAATATTTTTTGAAATTTCATCTGCTAAATAACTATTTGGGAATAATGTTTTAAATTCTGCTACTTTTTCTTTAGCAATTTCTGTTTTTCCGTTCCAAAAATTAATATTTGCATCCATCAACAAAGCTTCTGCTTGAGTTTCTGGGATTAATAATAAAGGTTTTATTAGTTCTGCGGCTTTTGTTAATTTTCCATTTTCGTAGATAGATCTTGCATAATCTAACTGTAGATTTGTGTTTTTTGGATCAATAGAAATAGCTTTTAGGAAAAGAGTTTCTGATAAAGAATGATTAGAATTCCAATGGGCAACTTGAGCGTAAAGCCAAATGGTTTCTAGATCTTTATTGTGTTTGATGTAATATCTAGAAAGATTAAACTCTGCTGCTTTGTATTGTTTTTTAACAATTTGTTTTCTAACGTTTGCAATTGTATTGTCTGTAATAGTTTGAGAAAATGT
>CAXYUO010000124.1:0-7642 GCA_964292185.1 uncultured Frigoriflavimonas sp. | reverse complement strand
TTAATTATTCCATTATTTCTAATCGCATATTTTGCATATACCAACCAAGAATTACTTTTTGGAAAGAAATCTTTTGAAGATATTTCTATCAAAAATTCTACGCATAGAATAGAAAAAATAAAAAAACACATCCCAACTGTTGTAGATTCTTTGAAAACGGATAGCGTAAAGGTTGCTCCGTAATTATATGTAAATCAACATACAAGCTCTAATTTAAAATGAAAAATAAAGATAAATTCTCAAAAGAATCACTTACAGTGATGACCAATATTGTACTTCCCAATGAAACCAATTCTCTGCGCAATCTTTTTGGTGGAGAATTACTTTCTAAAATGGATAGATGTGCAGCAATTGCTTCTGCAAGACATTGCGAAAGACGTGTGGTTACAGCTTCTGTGAATCATGTTTCTTTTAACCATCCTATTCCAGAAGGAGGAATTGTTATTTTGGAAGCGAAAGTTTCTCGTGCATTTTCTACATCGATGGAAATTTATGTAGATGTTTGGTTGGATGATCCAATTGCACAGAAAAAAACGCATACCAACGAAGGAATTTACACTTTTGTAGCAGTAGATGAATACAATAAACCAGTTCCTATTCCTGCAATTATCCCGGAAACAGATTTAGAAAAAGAAAGATATCATGCAGCACTTCGCAGAAAAGAACTTTCTTTAATTCTTTCCGGTAGAATGAAACCTGTAGATTCTGTAGAACTAAAAAAATTGTTTTGTAATTAAAACTTCCCCCATGAAAATCCTCCAATTAGACAAAAATCATTCTTTAATTTCTAAGCAACTTTCTGAGAAAGGTTTTTTGATTGAAGAAGATTTTGTGTCGTCTTACAAAGATATTTTAGTAAAAATTCAGGGTTTTGAAGGCATTATTATTAGAAGCAGAATTCCATTAGATAAAAATTTCTTAGAAAAAGCTTCCCATCTAAAATTTATTGCAAGAGTAGGAGCAGGAATGGAAAATATAGATGTAGAAACTGCCAAAAAATTAAACATTTCGCTTATCAGTTCTCCTGAAGGAAACCGAGATGCAGTTGCAGAACATGTTTTAGGAATTTTGCTTGTTTTGTTGAATAGACTATTTATTTCTTCACAAGAAGTGAAAAATGGAATTTGGATAAGAGAAAAAAATCGTGGTACAGAAATAAAAGGAAAAACTTTTGGTATTATTGGTTATGGAAATATGGGAAAAGCTGTAGCACAAAGACTTTCTGGTTTTGGTGTAGAAGTTCTATTTCATGATGTTTTGCCAAATTTATCTAATGAGTTTGCCAAACAAGTTTCGCTTGAAGAATTACAAGAAAAAGCAGATTTCCTGAGTTTACATTTGCCTTATTCCGAAGATAGTAAGTATTATATCAACGAAAATTTTATTTCTCAAATGAAAAAAAATTTTTATTTAATTAATACTGCAAGAGGTCAACATGTAAAAACTAAAAACCTAGTTGAATCCTTAAAAACTGGAAAAATTCTTGGAGCAGCTTTAGATGTTTTAGAATACGAAAAAAGTTCTTTTGAAAATATAGAAACCGAAAATCCAGATTTACAATATCTTTTAAATTCTGAAAAAGTATTGATTACGCCACATATTGCAGGTTGGACCATCGAAAGTAAAGAAAAACTGGCACAAGTAATTGTGGATAAGATTTTAGAAGAGTTTTCTGTTTAAAATAAATATTTATAAATTTAATTTTCAAGATTGATAAAGCAATTTGCTTTGTGAAAAGATAGATCTTTCTTAATTTTTTACTCACTTTATTGAAGTATAATTAATTATAATTTTGTTGTAAACCAAAATTTCAAACGCTTTCGGAAATGGAAGCGTTTTTTGTGACAAAATTCATGATGAATTTTATTTTAATTATCGTATTTTTGCTTAATTATGCTTACAGGTTATTCCATCATACATCAAACTTCCTATTTTGCTGTTTTGTCGCTCAGTTATGAGAAGGCAGATGCAGAAACTAGAGGAAAATTTGCGTTTTTTGAGAAACATATTAAAGCTTTTGTAGAGTACATTCATGCAGAAAATCTCGGCGATGCTTTTGTAGTTTCTACTTGCAACAGAACAGAAATTTACACCACCACTCAAAATTATCTTCATATTGCAGAATTGTATTGCGAAACTGTTGGCGTTTCTATCCAAGAGTACATGCAATATGTGAAAATATTGAAAAAAGGAGAGGCTTTGAATCATCTTTTTCGTGTAGCTGCAGGTTTAGAAAGTCAAATTATTGGTGATTTTGAAATTATTGGGCAAATAAAAAATGCCTATCATCGATTTAAAAAAGAAAAACAAAACGCTAATCCTTACTTGGAAAAAGCCATTAATTCTGCTATTCAAATTTCTAAAAGAATTAAGAATGAAACAGGAATTTCCAATGGCGCAGCTTCGGTTTCTTATGCCGCAGTTCATTATATTTTAAATAATGAAAAACACCTTTCAGATAAAAACATTTTGCTTCTTGGAGTAGGAGAAATAGGGCAAAATACGGTAGAAAATTTGGTAAAACACGTTTACAAACCTCAAGTAAAAATTGCCAATAGATCTTCTCTAAAAGCAGAAAAAATATCTGAAAAATACAGTATTCCTCATATAAAATATGAAGATTTTCAATCGGAATTATCACAAACCGACATACTAATTGTTGCAACAGGAGCGCAACATCCTATCATCAACAAAGATCATTTTCCAAACGGACAAAAAACATTAGTTATCGATCTTTCTATTCCTCATAATGTAGAAAAAAACATTACAGACAACCCAAATGTAGAATTGGTGGATGTAGATTTTCTTTCACAAAACATACAAGGTACACTAGAAAATAGAAAAAAAGAAGTTCCAAAAGCCGAAAACATTATCTTAGAAATGACCAAAGATTTTGAAGAATGGGAGCAAAAAAGAAAAATGGCACCGCATATCAATCAATTTAAAGGAGCTTTACAGAATATTGAAAACAGAGAGTTGCACAATATTCACAAAAAATTTCGCTATGCGAAAATAGAAGACATGGAACTTTCTAATAAAATGATACAAAAAATAACCAATAGATTTGCAAAATACATACTCGACAATCCTGAAAAAGCAGAGGAAATAAGCGAGTTGATGCAAGATATTTTGGTAATTCATCCCAATATAGAATTCCATGAAAAACATTAGAATAGGAAGCAGAAATTCTCCATTGGCACTTTGGCAAGCAAGAGAAGTAGCAAGATTTTTGCAGAATAAAAATTATAAAACAGATATTATCCCAATAGTTTCTACTGGTGATAAAAATCTCACCATTCCTTTGTATGAAATGGGAATTACAGGTGTTTTCACAAAAGATTTGGATATTGCTTTACTCGAAAACGAAATTGATATTGCAGTACATTCTTTGAAAGATATACCTACAAAATTACCGAAAAACCTCTCAATAATTGCCTATTTAAAACGAGATTTCCCGAAAGACGTACTCGTAAAAAAGGCTTCTTCAAAAAACAAAGCACATCACGAATTGAAAATCGCAACCAGCAGTTTGAGAAGACGTGCTTTTTGGTTGAATGATTATCCAGGAACAGAATTTTGCGACATCCGTGGAAATGTGAATACAAGATTAGAAAAACTTGAAAATCAAGATTTTGATGCTACTATTTTTTCTCATGCAGCAATAGAAAGAATGAAACTAAATGTAGATTACGAAACTTTGAAAAACCTACTTCCAGCTCCTGGACAAGGTGTTGTAGCTGTAGTTGCAAGAACAGATGATGCAAATATTATTGGTTTAGTAGATTTCATCAACGATAAAGAAACACAGCAATGTGTGGAAGTTGAAAGAAATTTTTTGCAAACTTTAGAAGGTGGTTGCACTGCTCCAATTGGTGCATTTGCAGAAATGAATGGAAAAGAAATGAGATTTCAAGGCAGAGTTTGTACTCTTGATGGCAAAAATGAAGTAAAAACCGATGATGTTTTTGAATACAATACAACAGAAAATTTTGGAAAAAAAATAGCTTTAGAAGTTTTGAAAAATGGAGCCGAAGAAATAATGCGAGAAATAAAATCTAACGAAAATAATGCGTAAAATTATTTTCACGAAAAAAGATTTAGACAAAAAATTAATATCTAAAACAATTGGTGGGAAAATAGCAACAGATTTTATAGATGTTATCCAAATAGAAATTATAAAATCTTCTTCTTTTGATTTAAAAAATAAATCTCTTATTTTCACAAGTATTCCTGCGGTACAAGCGTTTTTCGAGAATGGGTTTTCTATCAATGATGATTTTACTAAGAAAAAATTCAACAAAATATACGCCGTTGGAAAAAGAACCAAAAAATATCTTCAGCAAAAAGGTTTTGGAACTTTCAAAGTAAAAAAAAATGCAAAAGAACTTTCTAGTTTTATAATAAAAAATAACGAAAAAGAAACGTTTTTGCACTTTTGCGGAAATATCACACTAGAAAATCTTGGTAAAAATTTAAAAAAAGAGGAAATAGGATATGAAAAAATAGTACTTTATCATACGATTTTAAAATATCCAGAAATACAAAAAACCTATGATGAGGTGGTTTTTTTCAGTCCAAGTGGCGTAAGAAGTTTTGTGAAAAACAATACTATTGATGGAAAAAAAATATTCTCAATAGGGAAAACAACATCGGAAGAAATAAAAAAATATACAAAAGAAGAGATTTTCACCAGTGAAGAAAGCACTTTGGAAGATTTACTTCAACTTATTAATAAAAAATTATGATCAAAAACGATTTATATTTAAAAGCATTACGAGGAGAATCTGTAGAAAGACCACCAGTTTGGATGATGAGACAAGCAGGAAGATTTTTGCCAGAATTTCGTGAAATGAGAGGTAAATATGATTTTTTTACAAGGTGTCAAACTCCAGAATTGGCTTCAGAAATTACGATGATGCCTGTTCGCAGATTTCCTTTGGATGCGGCAATTTTGTTTTCGGATATTTTGGTGGTTCCACAAGCAATGGGAATTCCTTTTGAAATGAAAAACGGAGTAGGACCTTGGCTAGAAAACCCGATCAGAACTGCAAAACAAATCTCTGAAATTCAAGTTCCAGATGTTACAGATTCTTTGGGATATGTATTCGATTCTATAAAATTGACCTTAGAAAAACTAGACAATAGCATACCGTTAATTGGATTTGCTGGTTCTCCTTGGACAATTTTGTGCTATTGTATAGAAGGACAAGGAAGCAAAACTTTTGATATTGCGAAGACTTTTTGTTGGCAAAATCCGGAAGCTGCACACGTACTTTTGCAAAAAATTACAGACACCACCATTGCTTATCTTCGCAAAAAAATAGAAAGTGGCGTTTCAGCGGTTCAAATTTTCGATTCTTGGGGAGGAACGCTTTCTCCAGCTGATTATCAAACGTTTTCTTATCAGTATATCGAGCAAATTGTGAATGCTTTGTATGAGATTTCTCCAGTTGTAGTTTTTGGAAAAGGATGTTGGTTTGCACTGGAAGAAATGGCGAAAAGCAAGGCTTCAGCTTTGGGTGTAGATTGGACGATAACTCCAGAAATGGCGAGAAAATTCACCAATAATTCTATCACTTTGCAAGGAAATTTTGATCCTTCTAGATTGCATTCTTCACCAGATACCATCAGAAAAATGGTGCATGAAATGATTGATAGATTCGGGAAAGACAAGTATATTGTAAACCTTGGACATGGAATTTTACCTAATATTCCTGTAGAAAATGCAGAAGCTTTTATACAAGCTGTTGTAGATTGGAAACCGAGGGATTAGAAATTACAAATAGTACACACACTTTGTCAAAGTTCAAAATCTTTGACAAAGTTTTTTTTACGTTTTTTTATTTTTAAGAGCCTGTTTAAAATTGTATTAAAACCACAAACCAAAGGTTCGCTGATTCATTTTACAATATAAATTTGAAGCAAAAGGAACAAAAGTTTAAGAAAATTAAACACTTTTTAAAGTAAAAATAAGTGTATTGTGCCTTATTTTCACTTTAAAAAGAATTATTTAAGCTCGTTTTTTTGTTCCTTTTGTGGTTAAAATTATTTTTATAAAAATTTAAACAAGCTCTAAAATTTTTAAGGAATTAAGGAAATTTAGTTCCTACTCTTGCAAAAGTTGAAATCTTTGTCAAAGTTTATTTTGTAATTTAAAAACTTTTCACAATTTCATTCACCAAAAATTTCACTTGATCTGGTCTTCCTTTGTCATTTTTTGGTTGATCTTTATAACTTCCTGTTCGTACAATTACCATTTTTATAGATGGAATTACAATGATGTATTGACCTTGCAAACCCCATAAAAAGTAATATGGCGTAGGGTTTTCGTAATTCAACCACGTTCCTAAACCATAGGTATTTCCAGATTTTGGATTTGGAGTAAGCATTTCTTTCAAGAAATTTGGATTGATGATTTGCAAACTATCTACTTTTCCATTGTCCAAAAATAGCTGACCCAATTTTGCAAAATCTCGCGAACTGCTATGAATACAACAAAAAGTTTTCTCCATATTATTTTCATCTGTACTCCAATCTGCATTTTGTTCCATGCCAATTGGTGTCCATATTTTTTTTGAAAGATAAGTTGATAAAGGTTCGTTTACGGCTTTTCTGATTGCAAAACCTAGTAATTGCGTTGCACCACTTTGGTATTCAAATTTTTTGCCGGGTTCTTCTTTGAAACCTCTTAGGAAAACTGCTTCTGCAAGACTATTTCCGTAATAAGCTCTCGCATTTGGCGAGAATGGATTGCTGTAATTTTCATTCCAATCTAAGCCAGCTTCCATTGCGGCTAAATCTCTCATTGTAAGCTTGTTGCCAAAAGGAACTTTAGCGTAATTATCATAAAAATCTGAATATTTTTCGTTCAAATTTTCTATTTTTTTATCTTCAATGGCTTTTCCTAAAAGCAAAACGGTGATGGTTTTTGCCATAGAAAAAGAATTGGTTTTTGTATTAGCATTTGCTCCATTCCAATATTCTTCGTGCAGAAGTTTTCCGTTTTTTATGATGATTAAAGAAGAAGTATTGCTTTTTTCTAAATCTTGGAGAATGTTTTTTGCTAATTTTTGTTTATTGTAGAGCGAATCTTTTTGCCAAGGTTTTGGGTTTTTAGCTTCTATGACATTGCTTGTAAACAATTTCCCATCGTCTATGGTTGCACTTGTTTCTCCTCGCAGATAGGTTTTTGCAACGCCTTTAAAAAGATAATCGTAGCCGAAAGCATAAGACAAACCAATGCAAGCTGCGAGAAAAACAGCGAAATATTTTAGGGTTTTTAGGAAGGTTTTCATTTGATAAAGATAGATATTTATAAGAAAACGTTTTTTAATTATTTGCTATTAATTTTAAATGATTTTTTTTTCAAATAATTCGCGCAATTTTTTTTGTAAAAGTTTTTTGTCTGGCAATTGTGTTTTGTATTCAGAAATCATGGTTGGAGAAAGACTTCTACTTAAAGCA
The DNA here is from genome assembly GCA_964292185.1 of uncultured Frigoriflavimonas sp. Classification (GTDB taxonomy): domain Bacteria; phylum Bacteroidota; class Bacteroidia; order Flavobacteriales; family Weeksellaceae; genus Frigoriflavimonas. The sequence continues at coordinate 178 of CAXYUO010000124.1, read as the reverse complement.
TATTCTACAACTTCGTCATCTTTATCTTTGCATAATAAAATTCCTATACTTGGATTTTCATTTGAGTTTTTCACATTTCTGTCTAATGCTTCTAAATAGAAATTTAGTTGACCTAAATGATCTGGTTTAAATTTGTCGGTTTTGAGTTCAAATGCTATTACGCATTGCAATCCGCGAT
>CAXYUO010000123.1:0-7656 GCA_964292185.1 uncultured Frigoriflavimonas sp. | reverse complement strand
CATCACATACGAACATTTGGATCGATCGCTGAATTTTATCGTCAAAGAAATGGAGAAACGTAAAATTGACTACGAACTCAATGAATGATTTAGTTGTCCATATCGCAGCCCAAGCCGAAAAGGCGCTACTCTACGAAGTCGCTTTGACACCAAAGCCAGGTCTTGTGGACCGGAACAACAGCGGTGCACACACCGACATGGATTTCTTCACGTTTATAGACAGCATCGTCAGTTGGTTTTATAATTACTGTAAAAATGTCTTTATCTATCGCCCTAGCTTTTGCTTGTTGCACGATTTTTCTTAAACCATCTCTATCAAAATTAGTTTCTTGTAGATTTTCATCTTTTAAAGAAGTTTCATCTTGCTGATGCCAAAATACTCTATTATCTTTTCCTATTAAAATAGTAATAGAATTTTCTAATTTCACTTCAGTTGGTGGTGGTTTTGGAGCATTTACATCAGGTTTTCCAGGTAATCCTAAATCCATTACGTTTGGTTTACTAAATGTTGTAGTAAACATAAAGAATGTGATTAAAAGAAAACCTAAATCTACCATCGGAGTCATATCTACTCTGGTACTCTGCTTTTTAGACCGAACTTTCCCGCCTTTTTCACCTTTGTCTTGTACTTGTACTTCTGCCATTGTCTTTCGGTTTTATTGTGTTGGTGCGGTTTCTTGTGAAGTAATCAGCCAGAAATTATTAAACTTAATATCTCTTAAACCTTCGAAAAGGTATTTTATTTTTGGATATTCAGTTGTTACATCTCCTTTTACAGCTAATTTATACTCTCCATTTACCAATAAACTTTGCTCTACCCAATCTACCAATTCTCTTTTTACAGAATCCATTGGAATTCCAGTAGGGCTTATATACTCTTTTTGCTTTTCAGCAGGAAGACCCAAATAACTTTTCAGTTTTGACATAGGAACTCCAATTGCTTGTACTTTTACAAAAGCATTTTTTTCTGGAGTTGTAAAAGTCATGTTATACTTCTTACCCATATTATCTAGCAACTTAATTCTTTCTCCTCCATTTTCAACAGGTTGAAAATAGAATTTTCCGTCTTTAGTTGAGTTGATAGTCATTAAACTTGCATCAGGCAACAGTTTTTCAGAAATGGAAGAGGGTGGTTTTATCTGCTCTACATCTGGTTTCTTGAAAGTTGTTGTCAAAATAAAGAATGTAAGCAGTAACCATGCAACATCGCACATCGCAGTCATATCTACAACTACTGGGTGTCTTTTTGGTTTAACTCTCGCCATTATATTTTATATTTTTTTATTAAACTTCTATTTATACTATACAAAATTCTTGCCTAAAAAAATTAAGCGTTGAATTCTGCGAAAGATTGTTGGATAGACATTGCTATTTCATCAATTTTGAAAGTAAGTCCATCTATTTTAGAAGTAAAGAAATTATACATTATAATAGCGATTGCAGAAGTACCAATACCTAATGCAGTATTTACTAACGCTTCTGATATACCGATAGAAAGTGCAGCAGAATCTGGTGTTCCACCACCATCACCTAATGCGAAGAACGCCTTGATCATCCCGATTACCGTTCCTAAAAGTGCAACTAATGTAGCTACAGTTCCTAAAGTAGAAAGAATCATCATGTTTTTTTCTAGCATTGGCATTTCTAGTGTAGTAGCCTCTTCAATAGATTTGTTCAAAGCTGCCATTTTTTGCTCCTTGTTCATTGCAGGATCATTTGCTAATACTTTATATGTTGTAAGACCTTCACGAACTACATTTCCTACAGTTCCTTGTTGTCTATCACATTCTTCGATAGCTTCATCAATTTTGTTTTTGTTTAGTAAGCTTCTTACAGATAATACGAAACTATCTAAGTTTCCACTACCTTTAGCTTTTCCTAATACCATGAAACGCTCAATAGAGAATACCAATACGGTAATCATAAACGTAATAAGAATTGGTACGATGATACCTCCCATAAATACAATCCCCATTGGAGAAGTTGGGTGTAGTTCTTTTGTTTGCATTGGTGCATTTGGGAATGCTACAGACATTACTCCTTCTGTTCTTGGATCATTCGCAAAAAATCCGGGGTTACCCAAGACGAAATAATAAAATAAGAAACCAACTACCAAAAGAATTGGTAAAATTATAGCAGGATTTAATCCTCCTCTTTGTTTAGCAACTACTTGCTCCTCGTTGTTTGAAACATTCATTTCCATATTGAACTAAATTATTTGTTATTTATAATTGTTATTGTGACGTAAAATAAAGGTAAATTTTTTGATAATGCAAGCGTTTGAACAAAAGTCAGTAAAAAACTTTTAATATTTAACACATTTACATTTGTCAAATTTGCAAAATAAAGTCTAAATTTTGTAAATCAATTTTAATATTAAAAAAAACCTTGCAGTAAAGAAAATTTTAAGGATATTTTTTAATAAATCTTTAATATTAAAATTCTTCAAAAAAAATTAAATTACAATGTTTATTATTTTCTTCGGGACTATAATTATCTTCTTTGGTTGTTTTCCTTCTAAAAATTTGACTACTCTTTCGTCCTCCATTGCGTATTTTTCTATTTCTTCCTTAGATAAATTTGCTGAAAGTTTCAATATAAACCTCATCTTTCCATTAAAACTTACAGGATAATCAATTTCGGCTTCTACTAAATAAGATTCTACCAATTCAGGGAATTTTTCAAATTCTATGGAGGTTTCATGTCCTAATGCTCTCCACAATTCTTCGCAAATGTGTGGTGCATAAGGCGAAATAACGATTGCTAATGGTTCTAAAATCGCTCTTTTGTTGCATTTTAATTTTTGTAAATCGTTTGCAGCAATCATAAATGAAGAAACGGAAGTATTGAAAGAGAAACTTTGGATGTCGGTTTCAAACTTTTTAATTAAAGTATGAAGCACCTTCAATTCTTCTTTTGTGGGCTCTTCATCCGAAACCGAAAAAGTATCTTCTTTATAATATAGATTGTAAAAACGCTTCAAAAATCCATAAACGCCACTTAAACCTTGTGTATTCCAGGGTTTTGATTGTTCTAATGGACCGAGAAACATTTCGTACAAACGCAAACAATCTGCTCCGTATTCTTCGCAAATATCATCGGGATTGACGACGTTGTATTTTGATTTGGACATTTTTTCTACTTCGCGTTCACAGATATATTTGTCATCTTCTAAAATAAATTCTGCATCAGCATATTCTGCACGCCAATTTTTGAATTTTTCTATATCTAATTCATCTGTTGTTCCTTTTAATAATGAAACATCAACGTGGATCTGCTGAAAATCCAATTTATATTTGTAACTATCTACTTGTGGCGATAAATATTTTAACTTTTCGAACAAAAGATCAAGTTTTAATATAGACTCATCACATATAATTACACTAACATCCTTCTCTTTAATATATTTCTGAAAATGACTCTTTGAGACAAAAAAATTATTTAGTTTAAGTTCCGCTGACAATTCATTAAATTCAGTCATAAATTTCGCACGCTCAATATGTTGTTTTTTGTGAGTAAAAACATCACCAATAATTTCAAACCAAAGCTTGAATCGATACGCAAACGCACTCATCCCCAAAATCATCCCTTGATTAATCAATTTTTTAAATGGTTCATCTTGGTCAATAAAACCTCTATCTTTCAAAAATTTATTCCAAAAACGGGAATACAAAAGATGTCCGGTTGCATGTTCGCTTCCTCCAATGTACAAATCTACTTGTCCCCAATAATCCAAAGACTCTTTACTTGCAAATTCATCTTCGTTGTGCGCATCCATATAACGCAACCAATACCAAGAACTTCCAGCCCAACCTGGCATTGTGTTTAATTCTAATGGGAAAATAGTTTTGTGATCGATCAAATCATTATCAACAATTTGATTGGTTTCTATATTCCAAGCCCAAACATTTGCATTTCCTAGAGGTGGTTGTCCGTCTTCTGTTGGTAAGTATTTTTCTACTTCTGGTAAAGCAATTGGCAAATGTTTTTTGTCAATCATTTGTGGTAAACCGTTCACATAATATACAGGAAATGGTTCACCCCAATATCTTTGTCTAGAAAAAACAGCATCACGCAAACGGTAATTTGTTTTCCCTTTTCCTTGATTTATATTTTCTAAAGCTTCAATCGCTTTTATTGTTCCTTCTTTATAACCTAAACCGTTTAAGAAATCGGAATCTACCAATTTGAAACCTTCTTTTGCGCCAAAAGCTTCTTCAGAAATATCTTGATCGAAAATATTCTTGATTTCAAGCATTCCATTTTTTCCTTTGAAGAAATTCGCGAAAGCATAATCACGTTCATCTCCACAAGGAACAGCCATCACTGCACCTGTTCCGTAACCAGCTAAAACGTAATCACCAATCCAAACTGGGATTGGTTCTTTCGTAAAAGGATGTTCTGCATAAGCACCTGTGAAAACTCCAGAAATGGTTTTTACATCTGCCATTCTTTCTCTTTCACTTCGTTTTGCAGTAGATTCTATATATTTTTCTACCGCTTCTTTTTGTTCAGGAGTTGTGATTTTTGCAACCAAATCGTGTTCTGGAGCTAAAGTCATGAATGTTACTCCGAAAATAGTGTCTGGACGAGTTGTGAAAATCCTCACCCCAACCCTCTCCAAAGGAGAGGGAGCTATTGCGCTCAGATTTTCCTTGATTTTATTTATAACCTCTAGTAGACTTAGTTCAACTTCTAAATTTGTAAAACGAATAACACTAAATCCATGAAAATTTAAATATTGAGTTCGTAAATCATCAAACTTTTTTTGTTTCGATGTATCGTGATATTCCCCATCTATTTCAATAACCAATTTTTTATCAAGACAGACAAAATCAACTATATAATCTTCAATTAAATGCTGTCTTCGAAATTTATCACCTAAATTTCTATTTCTAAGTGCTTGCCACATTATTTCTTCAGACTCCGTAGCGTTTTTTCGCATATTTTTTGCAAAAACAAGCAACTGTTTTGAATTTTCTCCACCAGTTAAATATCCAAATTTTTTATTTTCAATACTGTCAGCTCCCTCTCCTTTGGAGAGGGTTGGGGTGAGGATTTGGAAATCAATTACTGCTCCAACTGATTTTCCGATCCAGTTTCTTTGAGATTCTTTTAAAGATTCTGTCCAATCTATTTCGTTTAAACCTTGTAATAAACGTTCTGCATAAGCTGAAATTCGCATGGACCATTGCGTCATTTTTTTACGAATTACAGGGAAACCTCCTCTTTCTGAAACTCCATTTACGATTTCGTCATTGGCTAAAACCGTTCCTAAACCTGGACACCAGTTTACTTCTGTTTCGGCCAAATAGGTTAATCTATATTTTAATAATAATTTTTGTTGTACATCTGATGAAAATGCATTCCATTCACTTGCTGAAAAAGTGTCGATATTATCATCACAAACTGCATTTACATTGGCATTTCCATTTTTTTCAAATTCTTGAATTAATGTTTCAATATTTTCCGCTTTGTTAGAATTCTTATTATACCAAGAATTAAATAATTCAATAAAAATCCATTGTGTATGCTTGTAATAAGCGGCATTTGAGGTCCTTACTTCTCTATTCCAATCAAAAGAAAAACCTATTTTATCTAATTGTTTTTTGTAGCCGTCAATTTTATTTCCACTTTTATCTACACCTCCTTCTATATTTACTTTTGTAGTTTCTGCAGGATGTTGCCCAGTTTGTATCGCATATTGTTCTGCAGGAAGTCCGAAAGAATCATAACCAATTGGATGCAAAACATTAAAACCTTGATGTCTTTTGTATCTCGCATAAATATCTGAAGCAATGTAACCTAATGGATGACCAACATGCAAACCAGCTCCAGAAGGATATGGAAACATATCTAAAACATAGTATTTTGGTAGATTTGTACCATCTGATGTTTTGAAAGTTTGATTTTCTTGCCAGAATTTTTGCCATTTATTATCAATGGCTTTGTGATCGTAGAACATTTTGAAATTTTTTAATATTTAAAAAAAACTTTGTCAAAGATTTTAAACTTTGACAAAGTGAATAATGCACAAATTTAATATTAATTATAAAAAAAGAGGTCTAAAAAACTTTAAACCTCCTTTTTATTTCAAAAATAATTTTTTTTAACGTGCTATTATTAACTTTTTATCATATTCTTGGCCATCTGCTTGAATTTGCAAAAGATAATTTCCAATATTAATTGAAGAAACATCTATTTCCAATTTTTTATCAAAATTATTATTTTTGGAGGTAAGTATTGTTCTTCCTGAATAATCTAGCAATCGATACGTTACATTTTTTGGTTTTACGGTTCCGAAATCTACATATACAAAACGATTTGCCGGATTTGGATAGACTTTTAGCTCAGAAGTTGTATTAATATTAGATGTAGCTAAAGTTGCACAAACATTTACAGCTTTTTTCACATCTTTTACCACATCTATTTTCTGTGTAGAAGTTACAAAATAATCTAGCTCAGAAGAAACCATCAAAGTTGTGTCTGCTCCCAACCAATCTTGTAGAATTGAGGCAAAAATTTGGCGATAATCAAATCTTCTTTGGCTTTGATTGTAATAATAGCTTGTGGTATTTGTAAAAACAGGATGATCTCCTAAAATACCTGCAGAAACACTATTTCCGATGACAAAAAACGGTGCTAAATCTCCGTGATCAGTTCCTAAACTTGCATTTTCTTTTACTTGTCTTCCGAATTCGCTGAAAGTAACGGTCAAAACTTTATCTTCAAAACCTAAAGCTTCAATATCCGCTTGAAAAGCTGCGATAGAATTGGAAACATCTCCTAATAAATTGGCGTGAGTTCCAAGGCTTGTACTTCCAGATTGAACTTGATTGACGTGGGTATCAAAACTTCCAACATTTACTTGAAAAATTTTTGTTTTACTTCCTCCTTTTACTAATCTTGCAATGGTTTTTAATTGTTTTGCCAAAGAAGAATTAGGATAAGTAACTGATGCAGTGTTGTTTCCCGCATTAAAAACCTGCATTACACGTGCATAATAAGAATCCATACTGGTTTCTACATTTTTGATGTAAGCAAGCAAATCATTATATTCTGAATTTGTAGGAATCGTATTTTGAGTATTGTTACTTGATTTTGTAAATAATTGGCTTTGTATTGCAGTAACATTATACTCTATATTTCTATCATTTGTATGTTCGTAGAAAAGTGAAGGATTCAAATTTCCAAATTGGATAGCTAAAGGATCTGGACTTTGTGTGGTTGGATTTCCGGCAAGTCCTGGATGAAGTGCAGCTAAATATCTACCAAACATTCCATCAACTAAATCTTGATTAGAAGCTCCATCTTTTCCTGAAAACATTAAATTTTCTGATCGAAAGTGAGAATAATTTGGATTTGGATATCCTACTCCATTCATCAAAGTCAGTTTTCCACTATCGTATAAACTTTTAAAACCCGTCATTGCTGGATTTAGCCCAACTAATTTTCCAGAAGAAACTGTTGTGTCTAAAGGTATATAGCTTGAAGTTCCTGTGTTTGCGATTTTAATATTAGGTCTAAGATTGGCGTAATTATCATATTGACTTACAGGAATTACGGTATTTAAACCATCATTTGCACCAGACATTCTTACGATTACCAAAATTCTATCATTCACAGTATCGCAACTCATCTGCATATCCATAAATT
>CAXYUO010000122.1:0-7718 GCA_964292185.1 uncultured Frigoriflavimonas sp. | reverse complement strand
TTTGAACCAGGATTAATGTCTGGTAAACAAGTGCGTATCAATCTCGTTTATGGTGGTACTCTTGCAAAAGATGGAGATACACTTTTAAGTTCGAACAAAGAATCTCTTATCAATGGACTTTCTTCACAATTAATGCCTGTAAAAGATCAATTACAAAATGTATTGAAAAGAGTAGATTCTCTTGCAAACAATGCAAACAAAGTAATGGACGAAGGAAATAGAGCAGAGATTAAATCTTTATTAATAAACCTAAATAGAACAGTAGCTTCTTTTGATAATACTTCAAAAAGTTTAAATTCTGTAATGGCAAATAGCGACCCGAAAGTTCAAAAAGTTTTGGATAATGCAAATGCAACCATGCTTTCCGCAAATTCTGCAGTTGGTAAATACGGACAATTAGCCGAAAACATAGACACCAAAAAATTAAATGCCACTGTAGAAAATTTGAACCAAACGGTTAATAATTTGAATTTAGTTCTTTCTGATATTCAAGGTGGAAAAGGTAGTTTAGGTAAAATAATGAAAGATGAAGAGCTCTACAATAATCTAGAAAAAACATCTAAAAATCTAAACGAATTAATTTTAGATTTAAAAGCAAATCCGAAAAAATACATCAATATCTCTGTTTTCGGAAAGAATAATAACCAGTAAAATTTAGCCTATGCAATATGCAGATAACATCATTTTTGCAATACTACTTCTCTTAGGTTTTGGTCTGTTCTTTCGTTCTATGAAAGAAATTTTTCAAAACATAAAACTAGGAAAAGAAATCAATAGAAATGATAGAAAATCTGAAAGATGGTCTATCATGTCGAAAATAGCAATAGGACAAGGCAAAATGGGAGCAAAACCAGTTGCAGGGTTTTTCCACGTTTTGGTGTATGTAGGTTTTGTTATTATCAATATAGAGTTGGTAGAAATTATAATTGATGGTATTTTCGGAACACACCGTTTTTTATCCACCATTTTCGGACCTACTTTGTACTCTTTTTTCACAGCAACTTTAGAGATTTTAGCAATTTTAGTAGTTATTGCCGTTGTCGTTTTCTTTATAAGAAGAAATTTTTATGGAGTAAAACGCCTCAATATGAAAGAACTTTTCGGTTGGCCAAAAAACGATGCCAATTGGATTTTGGTAATAGAATTTGCATTAATGATGGCTTTCTTTAAAATGAATGCGGCAGATTGGGTTCTACAACAAAGAGGACTACTTCCAGGACATGGTAGTTTCCCGATTTCTTCCAATCTTTTGGGACCAATTTTTCAAAATTTTAGCGACCAAATTTTAATTTTCACAGAAAGAGGAGCTTGGTGGTTTCACTTCGTTGGAATTTTATTTTTCATGAATTATCTTTATTATTCTAAGCATTTGCACATACTTCTTGCATTTCCAAATACTTGGTACTCTAATTTAGACGCAAAAGGGAAATTCAATAATTTAAAATCCGTAACAGACGAAGTAAAACTGATGATGGATCCAAATGCAGATCCTTATGCAGCTGTTCCAGAAGCAGATCCAAACGCAATTCCAGATCAATTTGGAGCAAATGATATTTTTGATTTAAACCAAGTTCAATTGATGAATGCATACACTTGCACAGAATGTGGAAGATGTACAGATGCTTGTCCGGCAAATATCACTGGTAAAAAGCTATCTCCAAGAAAAATCATGATGGATACGCGAGATCGTGTAGAAGAAGTAGCAAAAAATATCAAGAAAAACGGAAAATTCGTAGATGATGGCAAGAAATTATTAGACGATCACATTCAGCGAGAAGAACTTTGGGCTTGCACATCTTGCAACGCTTGTGTAGACGCTTGTCCGATTTTGATAGATCCGCTTTCTATTATTATAGAAATTCGTAGATATTTGGTAATGGAACAATCTTCTGCACCAAATGAATTAAATATAATGATGTCTAATATAGAAAATAATGCTGCACCTTGGGCTTATAATCAGGCAGATAGATTGAATTGGGCGAATGAATGATTAATAGAATTAAAATAGAAGGATATAAATCTATCAAAGATTTAGATTTAGAATTAAAACAAATTAATATTTTAATTGGTTCTAATGGTGTTGGAAAATCTAACTTTCTTTCTTTTTTTAAATTAGTAAATAATATTTATGAACAAAGATTGCAAAATTTTGTAGCAAAACAAGGTGGAGCAGATAATTTATTGCATTTTGGTAGAAAGGTTACCGATGTTGTTGAGGGAAACATTTTTTTTGATAATAGGAACTCATATTTTTTCAAATTGGAACCTGATGTTTTGAATAAATTTTACATTAATGACAAAGGTGGTTTTAATAGCGAATACGGTTATACATTTTCTATAAAAGGAAAATGGTTTCATAATACTTTCACATATATATCTTTAGAAAGTGAAGTTAAAGATTTTGTTGGTGGAATTGGATCTTGGGTAAACAGTTATTTAAATACCTTTAAAATTTTCCATTTCCACGACACAGGCGAAACCTCACCGCTAAGAAGTTCAAGTATAGTTGATGATAATAAATTTTTAAAAGAAAACGGAAGTAACTTACCTTCTTTTTTATATTATTTACAAGAAAAACATCCAAAATCGTTTCATAGAATTGAAAAAACAATTCAATCAATCGCTCCATATTTTGATAGATTTGAGTTAGAGCCAGATCGATTAAACGAAAATAATATTAAATTAGAATGGCGAGAAATAAACCAACCAGATGCTTATTTTAATGCTTCGCATTTATCTGATGGAACTTTAAGGTTTATTGCTTTAGCCACTTTATTGATGCAACCAGATTTACCAGAAGTTATCATTATAGATGAGCCAGAGTTGGGATTGCACCCTTTTGCAATAAATAAATTGGCAGCACTTATAAGAAAAGCATCTGCAACATCTCAAATTATAATTTCTACACAATCTGTCAATTTTGTTGATAATTTTGAACCAGAAGAAATAATTACAGTTGATAGAGAAAATAATGAATCTGTCTTTAAACATTTGGAAACCGAAAGTTTATCTAGTTGGCTATCTGAATATACAATTGGAGATTTGTGGCAGAAAAATGTGATAAAAGGACAGCCATGAAACGTTTAATTATAATTGTAGAAGGGCAGACAGAAAAAGAGTTTGTAGAAAAATCTGTGAGAAAATATTTGCAGATTATTGGTATTTATGATGTAAATGCAATAATGATACAAACAAGCAAAGGTAATAAAGGTGGGTTTGTAAATTATGAACATTTAAAAAATGATTTGAATACTATATTAAGTTCGGAAAAAGATGTTATCGTTTCAATGTTTGTAGATTTCTTTAGAATGCCTACCAATTTTCCAAATTATGAGCTATCTTTAAAACAAAATTTAATAGATTCTAAAATTGAAATTTTGCAGAAAGGAATTTATAATGACATTAGTGACGAAAGATTTGTTCCTTACATTCAGAAACACGAATTTGAAGCATTATTATTTAGTTCACAAAAAGGATTTGAAAATTGGTTTGAAAACGATTATATTGTAAATAAATTAACTGAAATTGTAGCGGAATATGAAAATCCGGAAGAAATAAATACGGGTTCTGAAAGTTCGCCTTCGAATAGAATTATTAATATTATGGAATCAAAAAACCAAAAATATGATAAAGTTGCTGAAGGAAATCTTATAGCAGAAGAGGTAGGTTTTGAAAAGATTTTAGAAAAATGCCCAAGATTTAAAAATTGGATATACATAATGATTGATAAACTTAAAGAAAATTAATATAAATTTTGAGAATGTGATAATTTTCAAATTAGCACATTAATCTCATTAACAAATTGAAATAAATGGATTTCACAATAAAAACAATGGCAGAATATGCCGCAGAAAACAAATCTCCTGAAGTACTTTTTTGGGTAGGTTGTGCTGGAAGTTTTGACGATAGAGCAAAAAAAATAACCCGTGCATTTTGTAAAATTTTAAACAAAGTAAATGTAGAATTTGCAGTTCTTGGGCAAGAAGAATCTTGTACAGGAGATCCCGCAAAACGTGCCGGAAACGAATTTCTTTTTCAAATGATGGCATTCACAAATATTGAAATTTTGAATGCGTACAACGTAAAAAAAATCGTAACTGCTTGTCCACATTGCTTTAATACTTTGAAAAATGAATATCCAGAATTGGGTGGAAATTACGAAGTTGTGCATCACACCCAATTTTTAAAAGAATTGATGAATGATGGCAGATTAAAAATTGAAGGCGGGAAATTTGAAGGAAAAAAAATAACTTTTCACGATCCTTGCTATCTTGGAAGAGCAAATGGAGAATACGAAGCACCAAGAGAACTTTTGCAAAAACTAGATGCAGAATTGGTAGAAATGAAACGCTGCAAATCCAAAGGATTATGTTGTGGAGCAGGAGGTGCGCAAATGTTTAAAGAGCCAGAAAAAGGCGATAAAGACATCAATATTGAAAGAACCGAAGAAGCACTTTCAGAAAAACCAAACATCATCGCAACAGGTTGCCCTTTTTGTAATACAATGATGACAGATGGTGTGAAACACTTCAATAAAAACGAAGATGTTCTAGTGAAAGACATTGTAGAATTAATTGCAGAAGCAGAAGATTTGTAGAATCTAGAATCTAGAAGATAGAAGTGAAATTAACTGTTAAATTAGAAAATTAGCTATCTTTGAATATTAAAATTAATTAAAGTTATGAAAATAGGAGATAAAGCCAAAGTAGATCCGAAATTCACAGGTTTGGATTCTTGGGTAGAAGGAATAGTGATAGACATTGAAAAAAACCCTTTCAAAGGATTAATAATAGCTATAAAAGATGCATTGGGAAGAATATTTTTTGGCGAAGAAAAATTTTTTAAAGCAATTAATTAGAATGTACGCTATTAGTTTTGATATGGTAATTGGAGATTTGAAAGAAAATTTTGGAGATCCATACAATAATGCCTACTACGAAATAAGTAAAATATTGCGTAATTATGAATTTTATAATACGCAAGGAAGTGTTTATTTATCGCAAAAAAATGATTTAAGTAATCTTTTTCGAGCAATGAACCATCTGAAAAGCATAGATTGGTTCAAGAAATCGGTAAGAGATATACGAACTTTCAAAGTAGAAGATTGGTCGGATTTTACAACTTTCATCAAAGAAAATTAATTATATAATTTTTTATTTAGTACATGACAAAAAATTTAAACCACAAATCGAAGATTGACTTTGTCTAAGCACTTTGTTAGGTTTCACTATTTCATTTAAAAACATATAAAATAGAAGTAAAAGTAACTTTAACGAATATTAAGAATCTGATGGTATTTTAATTACAGACAACAAAAGTCATGAAAATTTAAAGATTTTCTCTTTGTTGTCTTTATTTAACTTCTTTTCAGCAAAATCTTTTGTAACTTTTGTGGTTAAAAAAAATGTTTTGATAATTTGTTGTTTAAAAATTTTATTTTTTGTGATGTACTGAAAATTATATAATACCATAAACTCTCAATTTATAATTAATAATATCATGAAAATAGAAGAATCCACAATCACAGAAACAAGCGATTTTAGAATAATTATTTATCCAGCTTCCAGACCTTTTACAGCTAAAGAAGCAAAAATAATTACCGAAAAATTGTTCGATTTTCTCCCAACTTGGGCAGCTCACGGAAAACAATTGTCTTCTTCTTTTAAAATAGAGAAAAACCAATTTGTAATCATATCTGTTGACGAAGAAAAAGAAGCAGCTTCTGGTTGTTCTATAGATTCTTTGAGTCAAATTATTAGAGAGTTAGATGCAGAATTTCAATTAGGATTTTTTGATAGAATGAAAGCTTGTTTTGTAGAAAATGGCGAAACAAAAACCATGAAATTGCAAGATTTCAGAAACGGTTTGAAATCTGGAGAAATTTCTAAAGAAATTCAAGTTTTCGATTTTTCTAAAGATTCTTACGTTGCTTTTTTAAGTGATTTTCTCTTGCCATTAAGCAGAAGTTGGGCAGGAATTTACATCAACTAAAATTTTTATTTAAAAACTGAGCTATTGAAGCATAAAATTCTCTTCATCTCATCTTGGTTCCCTAATAAACTAGAACCCACCAACGGAAATTTCGTGCAAAGACATGCAGAAGCAGTTTCAGTGCTACATCATGTAGAAATTTTACATACAATTGGAGATGATAATCAAGTGGAAAAATTTATTTTTGATGATCAATTGATCAATGGAATCCGTACTTTAATTATTTATTATAAAAATACGAAAAACCCAATTAAAAATTTTCTACGAAGAATGAGTGCGTATAGAAAGGGTTTTGCAAAAATGCAAAAACCAGATTTGGTTCACGCAAATGTGATGCACAATTCTATGCTTTTTGCCGTTTATTTAAAGAAAAAGCACAAAATTCCTTTTGTGATAACAGAACATTGGACTGCACTTCGGAAAATAAATACAGAAACCACTTCAAATAATATAAAAAGAATTGCAAAAATAATTGGAAATAATGCAAATCTAATTCTTCCAGTTTCGGGAGATTTATTGAAAGGCTTGAAATTTTTAGGCATCAATTCTGAAATGAAAGTAATTCCTAATGTTGTGAATGCCAGTATTTTTCAACCTAAAATAATTCCTAATAGTAAATTTACTTTCATTCATGTTTCTAATCTTATTCCAAGAAAAAACGCAGATAAAATTCTGAAAACAGCATTGAAACTTATGGAAAAAGGTTATGATTTTTTATTGAAAATCGGTGGAGATGGAGATTTTTCTAAACTTGAAAAACTTATTGAAAACTCAGAATTCAAAAACAATTTCGAGATTTTTGGAGAACAGCCAATTGAAAAAATTGCTGAAAAAATGAAAACCTCGGATTGTTTTATTTTATTTAGTGATGATGAAAATCAACCGTGTGTAATTGCAGAAGCTTTTGCAAGTGGAATTTTTGTAATCTCAACAAATGTTGGAGGGATTTCAGAATTTTTCCCAGAAAACGCAGGTGCTTTATTAGATAAAGTGGATGAAAATTTACTTGAAAATGCAATGATTCAACTTTTGAATGAAAAGCAAGAAAAAGACAATAGTTTTTTGGTGAATTACGCCAACCAAACATTTTCTGTAGATGCAATTGCTAAGCAATTTTCTGAAGTTTATAAAGAAATTTTAAAATGAATAAATTTAGTATAAATTCACTAGTTTTATAGAAGAATGAATAGTTTATATGATTTTTTATTAGCATTTTTTAAAAATAAGGGGCATCATGTTTTTTACTCTTTATTGATTGCAAAAATTTGTGCTTTTTTAGGATCGCTTTTTATTATTAGAATTTTACCAGAAAACGAATTTGGTACAATTACAATTGTAGCCTCTGTTTTTTTTATTTTTAATTCGTTTAATGGTTTTGGCAGCAATCAGATATTATTGCGATACGGATCTATTGCACAAAGTGATGCAGACAAAACATCTCTATCAAAATATCTCCTAAAGCAAGGTTTAATATATCAATTTATTATCAGTATTGTTTTTTTTTCGATAAGCGTTTTCTATGTAAATAAATATGAAGATAGCTTAGTTATTTTTTTACTTTTCTCTTTTCGTTTGCTTGGTTTATATTTCTTAAATCACATTCAGATAGAATACCGAGTTTTTGGTAACAACCGAATATTCGCTCAAATAAACAATGTAGTTAATGTTTTGGGGTTGATATTTACTTTACTAATGGCTTATTATTTTGGGTTGATTGGCTATTTGAT
>CAXYUO010000121.1:0-7771 GCA_964292185.1 uncultured Frigoriflavimonas sp. | reverse complement strand
AAGTCCTTACTGTCTAAATCTCTTCCCATCTCTTTTTCTATTACCTTTATGATTTTTAACAACTTTATTGGTGAAAAAATAATTACTATTGAAGTTGCAATATTACAAAAATTATTACAACTAACAAATTCTATAGGCTTTGTATTTAAAAAATTTGTTTTATTAAGTATTTTACAATTCGCTTCTTCTAGCTTTTTCAATGCTAAATTAATGTTTTCTTTTTTGTTACCTAAATTACTTCCGAGTAACAAAACGCATTCATGTTGCGACATATCTACCAAATTTAATATTAATATGAAAAGTTTCTTAAAAAATGTCCTTGCAAATATAGTAGGAATATTAGTTATCTGTCTAGTTTTTTTCCTGTTTTTCCTAGTTATAATAGGAATAAGTAGCATGAGTGAAGATAGTAAAACAGAGGTAAAATCAAATTCGGTACTTACTTTAGATAGTAAAACAATTATTATTGATAGTCCAACTGAAGATCAACAAATGGCTTTCTTTTCAGAGAATGCTGATAAAGGCATTCTTGTTTATGATGTGATTGATGCAATAAATAATGCTAAAACAGATGATAACATTAAAGGTATCAGCTTAGAAGCAGATTTTATAAAAGCTGGTCTCACACAAATAGATGCAATCAGAAATGCTTTACAAGATTTCAAAAAAAGCGGAAAATTTATTTATGCCTATGGTAATACAGTTTCTCAAGCTTCGTACTATTTAAGTTCTGTTGCAGATCAATATTATTTAAGTCCAGTTGGTGGTATAGAATTGAAAGGTATGTCTACAGAGATTATGTTTTTCAAAAATTTTACAGATAAATACGGTATAAGTACAGAAATAATAAGACACGGTACTTTCAAAGCTGCTGTAGAACCATTTATGAGAAACGAAATGTCTCCTGAAAACAAAATGCAAATGTCCACTTTACTTGGAGATATTTGGAAAAATACTTCCGCAAAAATGGCGACTTCCAGAAAGATAGATTCCACGCAATTCAAAAAAGTTGTAGATAGTTTGTACGGAATTATACCCGAATGGAGTACGAAATACAAATTGACAGATCAACTTATTCAAAAAAATGAGTACGACAATTTGTTGAAAAAACAATTGAAATTAAAAGAAGATAAAGATATTTCTAAAATTTCTTTCAGTAAATATATTCAATCTTATAAAGAAGAAGTTGGAAATAGCGCAGATCAAGTTGCAGTTCTGTATGCTTCAGGATCTATTTATGATGGAGAAGGTTACAATAATATTTATGCAGAAGATTTCATCAAGCAAATTAAAAAATTATCAGATAACGACCACGTAAAAGCAGTAGTTCTTAGAGTAAATTCTCCTGGTGGAAGTGCAAATGCTTCAGATCAAATTTTGTACGAACTTACAGAATTGAAAAAGAAAAAGACTTTAGTAGTATCTTTCGGAGATTATGCAGCTTCTGGTGGATATTACATTTCTATGGCTGCAGATAAAATATATTCCGAAGCTAATACCATTACAGGATCCATAGGTGTTTTCGGCATTATTCCTTATTTTAAAGAATTGGCAAATAAGAACGGTATAAGTTCGGATGTGGTGAGTACCAATGCAAATTCTGCGATGTATTCTCCAATAAATGGATTAACTCCAGGAGCAGTAACGATTCTTACCAAAAATGTAGAACATACCTACGATAGATTTGTGAATTATGTATCTGCTAATAGAAAGAAATCTTATGCAGAAATAGATGCAATAGGTGGTGGTAGAGTTTGGTCTGGAACTAGAGCAAAACAAATAGGTTTGGTAGATGAAATTGGTTCTTTGCATGATGCAGTTGCATTTGCAGCTCAAAAAGCGAAAATAAAATCGTATGAAGTAGGTTCTTACCCTAAAAAACTTTCTCCGTTTGAGCAATTTTTCAAAAGTTTGGATCAAGATGAAATGTCTACAAAAATTCTTCAAAAGAAATTAGGGAAAGATAATTACGAATTATTCGAGCAAATTACCAATCCAAAAATGAAAGAAGGTGTGATGATGGAAATGCCATTCAAGGTGGAAATTAAATAATCCTTCATTCTTATTCAATACAAAAGCTGACTATTATGGTCAGCTTTTTTTATATGAAAAATCGAAATTTTAATTAAAAAAAATCACGCACTTAATTAAAAGTACGTGATTTAATATTTAAAAAATAAGGAATTAATCTCTCCCTTTCGTAACTTTTCCGTAAATGAACATAACTAAAATTGCTCCTAAAACCGAAAAAACGATTGGCCAGAAATGGAACATACTTTCGTCTGAAGCTCCACCACCACCGAAGAATGAATCAGCAATAAATCCTCCAACCATTGCGCCAACTATCCCTAATATTGAAGTAATTGTCCATCCCATATTTTGATTTCCTGGCATAATCATTTTTGCAATTGCTCCTACAACTAAACCAAATACAGCCCACATAATAATACTTGTAATCATAATTTTTTAATTTTTTTAATGTTAATTTATAGTTTATTGTTAAATTTTATACTGCTAAAGTAATAACAATTATTTAAAATAATCGTAAATCTCTTCAAAAATATATAAAATAGTATTTTTTTTGAATTTATCTTTTCTTGAAAAATGAATCTACGAACTCTTTTCCGTTGAATAATTGTAGATCCGTCATTTTTTCTCCAACGCCAATATATTTCACAGGAATTTGAAATTGATCAGATATTCCAATTACCACACCACCTTTTGCCGTTCCATCTAATTTTGTAACTGCCAAAGCTGTAACTTCTGTAGCTGCAGTGAATTGTTTTGCCTGCTCAAAAGCATTTTGACCAGTAGAACCATCTAAAACCAAAAGAACTTCGTGTGGAGCTTCTGGCGTTACTTTTTGCATTACACGCTTTATTTTAGAAAGCTCATTCATTAAGTTTACTTTGTTGTGCAATCTTCCTGCAGTATCTATTATCACAACATCTGCGTTTTGTGCAACGCCACTTTGCACAGCATCAAAAGCTACAGAAGCAGGATCAGATCCCATTTCTTGCTTCACTATGTCTACACCAACTCTCTCACTCCAAATCACCAATTGATCTACTGCTGCAGCACGAAAAGTATCTGCTGCTCCTAAAACTACTTTTTTTCCTTCAGATTTGTAGTGATGAGCCAACTTCCCAATTGTTGTGGTTTTTCCTACACCATTTACGCCTACAACCATTATTACAAAAGGTTTTGGCAGGTTTTCTATAGAAGAGAACTCAGATTTTTTATTTTCTGAGATTAAAGCTGTAATTTCTTCTCGCAAAATAACATCCAATTCTGCCGTATTCACATATTTATCTCTTGCAGCACGAGCTTCAATTCTTTTTATAATTTTAATGGTTGTTTCAGATCCAAGATCAGAAGCGATGAGAATATCTTCTAGTTCATCTAGCACATCTTCATCTACCACGCTTTTTCCGACTAATGCTTTAGACATTTTGGAAATAAAATTGTTTCCAGATTTTTCTAATCCTTTATCTAAAGATTCTTTTTCTTCTTTGCTAAATATTTTTTTGAACCAGCTCATGTATTAGAGATTTTTACTTTTGTTTGATGAAATTAATCCTTGCAAATATATAAAAAAAAACTACCCAAATTTTTTGGATAGTTTTATATGTTATCTTGCGAAATAGAAAATTATTTTTTCAAATAAGCTTCTACTTCTTCGTTGTCCATTACTTTTTCGTCAAAAACGTAAGCACCTGTTTTAGCAGATTTTACCATTTTCACTACTTTGGTCATTTTTTTTGCAGAATTGTCTTTTAGGGATGCTACTACTTTCTTTGCCATCTTTTAATTTTTTATAAGATTACTTAATTTCTTTGTGTACGGTATATTTTTTCAATACCGGATTGAATTTTTTCAACTCTAATCTTTCGGTAGTGTTTTTTTTGTTTTTTGTAGTAATGTATCTAGACATTCCTGCAACACCGCTTTCTTTATGTTCTGTGCATTCTAAAATAACCTGCACTCTGTTTCCTTTTTTTGCCATTATTTTGATTTTTTAATAAATCCGTTTCTTGTTCCTCTTGCTATCGCTTCTTCGATACCTATTTTATTGATGATTCTCAATCCATGAGCAGATACACGTAAAGATACGCTTTGTTCTGTTTCTGGAAGAAAGAATTTCTTCTCCAATAAATTTATTTCAAAACGACGCTTTGTTTTGTTATTCGCGTGAGAAACATTGTTTCCTACCATTGCGCGCTTTCCTGTAATTTGACAAATTCTAGACATATCTGTAATTTCTTTATTTCTTCTTGAATATTTGAGAGTGCAAAATTAGGAAGAATATTTTAATTAGGCAAATATTTTTCTAAATTCATTGAAAATAATACACTTTATTTTTTTTAATTTACCGTAACCTTCTTTTTTCGATTCTGAATCTTCTTTATTATTGTATAAAACACTAAAAAACCTAATATATAAATAGAAATTCTAGTCAATAAATCTCCTGTTTTCACATAAAATGTTTCTCCATCATACAATTTTATTTTAGCGAAAAGTGCAGTTTGATCTTCGTATAAAGTATCTTCTTCTATTTCTCCTTTTGCATTGATGTGTGCAGAAATTCCACTATTTGCAGATCTTGCAATCTCTCTTCTGGTTTCTATTGCTCTCAATTTTGCGTAAGAAAGCAATTGTTTATGACCTTGAGAAACTCCCCACCAAGAATCGTTGGTTACAATCGCCAGAAAATTTGCTCCATTTTTCACATAATCTGTCACAAATTCACCATAAATACTTTCATAACATATGATGGGAGCTGCTTTTCCTTTGTTGAATTGATTGCTGAATACTTTTCGCTCTTTGCTTGTTCCTAAAGATGTGACTGCTCCACCAAAATTAAGCATCGCATTTCCTAAAACAGGTTTCAGAACACTCATATACGGAAAAATTTCTGCACCAGGAACTAGTTTTGCTTTGTGATAAACTTCTACTTTTTGTTTAGGTATTATTTGAACTGCAGAATTATAACTTTCTACCCAAACTCCTGGTTGTATATTGTATGCACTGCTATTTTCTGGTTCGGAATCAGAGAATAAATGAGAAGAAATGCCAGTAATAAAAACAGATTTTGGATGTCTTCCTAAAAATGATTTTACAGAATTTAATAAAAAACTTTTTTCAAAACCAGTTTCAGAAATAGAACCTCTTCCTGGAATTGCAGTTTCTGGAGCGATGTAAAAATCTATCTTCCCAGTAGAATTTTTTTCTGCTAATTGAAGTACATCAGATAAAATCTGCAAACTATCTTTATTGTATTTTTCGTTGTAAGGATCTAGTTCTGGTTGCAAAAGCAAAACGGAAACTTCGCCAATTGGTTTTTCATCAAATGAATTATATTTTACGATAGAAATTACCATTGGAAGTGCAATAAATACTGTGATTATTACGGAATTTATAATTAAAGATTTTGTCTTTCTTTCTGCTTGCCAAATTCTTACAGAATAAAATATAAAAACATTAGAAATTAATATCCAAAAGCTTCCACCTGTTGCTCCAAATGTATCATACCATTGCACCAATTTTGGATAATCTGAAAACACATTTCCTAAATTCAACCATGGCCAAGAAAGTTCCCAATTGAGATGCAGTTTTTCAAATGCCATCCAAATTACTACGAAAAACACAAGTCCGAAATACGTTCCTTGTAGTTTTTTGTACCAATGATACAACATGAAAACAATAGAGTAGAGCAAAGAATTTACCAATACAGGAAGCACAACTGCTAAAAGTGAATGCGTTCCATCTGGGTTTTTAGAACCGTACAACCAACCAGTTGTTACGATATTCCAAATCATAAATGTAAAGTAGGCTAATACAAAAATACTCCAAAATTTTCTTTTGATTTTAGAAAAATTAGAGATTTCATGTTCCATCAAAAGTAAAGGAACTAAGCTGAAAAATATAAAAAATGGAATTCCGTAAGTTGGCCAAGAAATGGACAATAATATTGCGGAAAATAGACTAAATAAAATATATTTCATTTCAGAAATTTAGATTGCGAATTTAAGATTATTTATAAGTATTTTTTGTAGTTTTCTGAATTAAAAACATTAAGTTTTTTGACTATCCGTTTTGCAGACGAATGCTTGATTTTTTTGCCACGAATGCACGAATATTCTCTATTTAAATCTAATTCAATCATAATTTTTAAGCAAAAGAATGATGATTTATTCGTGTATTCGTGGCAAATAAAAATGTGGTTCAAGTTACGGATAGTCATATTAAGTTTTTTAATTAAACTGAAGGAAAACTTCGTTGTTTGTGATTTTTTCTTTGGTATAAATAGTTAAAGAAATATTTTGAATTTTCATTTTATTCCAATAAAAACTTCCAGAGAAACGAGATTCTAAAACATCAGCTTTCAAACCAGATTCGCAAATCGTAATTTCATGTGGATGCCAATTGTTTTTTGCCAAAGAAAGTTTGTTTTTTTCTTCATCGGATAATAAATTCACTTCTCCGAAAAGTTGTGAAACATAATTATTGTACGGGTTTTCGTAAATTTCCTGAGGCGTATCATTTTGTATTAATCTACCTTCTTGCAATATCACAATTTCATCAAGCCAAGGCATAATTTCTAAAATTTCGTGGGTAGAAATGATCAAAGAAATGTTTTTTTCTTTAACATAATTAAAAAGTTTTTCCCTCAATAAAATTTTTCTTGAAAAATCTAAATTACTGAAAGGTTCATCTAGTAAAAGCAGTTTTGGCATTACAGAAAGTGCTCTTGCAATGGCAACTCTTTGCTGTTGTCCACCACTTAAATTTTTTGGACGTTCATTAGCAAAATCTTCCATTCCTACTACATTTAGCAGTTTTTCTACCTCATCATTTTTACCTTTTAAGTTGATGTTTGAGATGAATTTCCCCACATTTTCTGCAACTGTAGAGTAAGGCATCAAATCGTAATCTTGAGATACCAATTTTATCTGATCTTCTCCTGGAACGATGTTTCCTTTCGGACCTTGCAGTTTTATTCCGTCTAAAATAATATCTCCTTCTTGCCAATCAAAAAGTCCGTAAATAAGACTTAATAAGGTAGATTTTCCGCAACCACTTTCACCAGCAAGTGCGATAATTTTTCCTTCATCAATCTTTAAATTCAAATTATTGAATAATTTTTTATCTTTAGTATAGGAAAAATGTAAATGATTAATTTCTAATAACATTTTGCAAAATTAAGGTTTTGTTTTTAATGTATTTTAATTTCTCTATTTTTGTGAGAAATAATTTAAATATGAAAAAAAGTTTTTTAATTCCAGTTTTAGCATTAGCAATCACATCAATTTGCATTACATCTTGTAATAAAGACAAACCATTATCTAGCGAATCTAATGAAGTTGCAACCAAAACTGATGGAAATGCATACACAATAGATGTAGAAAATAGCAAAATAGACTGGAAAGGATATAAAATTGTGAAATCTGAAAACACAAGCCATTTCGGGACTATAAAATTTGAAAGTGGAGCAATAACCGTGAAAGATGGCAAGCTAGAAAGTGGAAAATTTGTAGCGAACATGAATTCTTTAGAATCTGTAGATTTAAAAGATGATGCAGAGAAAAAAGCAAAATTAGAAGGTCATCTAAAAAGTGGAGATTTCTTTGAAACAGAAAAAAATCCTACTGCAAGTTTTGAAATTACAAAAGTAGCAGATGCAACAGATGGTGGAGATTACAACACTGTTTTAGATGGAAATCTAACCATAAAAGGGGTTACAAAACCTGTGCAATTTAAAGCAAATGTT
>CAXYUO010000120.1:0-7773 GCA_964292185.1 uncultured Frigoriflavimonas sp. | reverse complement strand
CAAAGAGTACAAGGTTTTATCCTGCAAATTTTCGGGAATATCGCCGGAAATAATTCGGTCCGCAATTCCTTCTGCGATCGCGGTTTTACCAACTCCCGGTTCACCAATCAAAATCGGATTATTTTTGGTTCTTCTGGAAAGAATCTGCAAAACTCTTCTAATTTCTTCATCCCGCCCAATTACAGGATCAAGTTTCCCTTCTGCGGCGAGAACATTGAAATTTTTAGCGTATTTGTTTAAACTTTGATAGGTTTCTTCGGAACTTGCGGAAGTTGCTTTCGAGCCTTTTCGCAATTCGTTGATCGCCATTTCCAAACCTTTTTTCGTGATGCCCATATCTTTGAGCATTTTGGAAACCTCAGAATTCACATCCAATAAAGAAAGCCACAGATGTTCGATGGTCACAAACTCGTCTCCCATTTTCTTTGCAATATTGGGCGCATCGAGCAAAACTTTATTCGCATTTTGGGAAAGGTAAATATTTCCACCTTCCACTTTTGGTAGTTTTTCGAGATTTTCTCGGTTTCTTTCTCTGACTAAAGTTAATTCGGCTTCTGATTTCTTTAACAAAAACTCCGAAATATTTTCTTCTGTTTGGAAAATCCCTTCCAATATATGTTGTGGTTCTATTTGCTGATTGCCAAATTCCATTGCAACCTGTTGTGCTTTTTGGATGGCTTCTTGTGATTTTACGGTATATTGATTTAGGTTCATTTTGTATGTTTTTAAATTTATAGCAAATAGCATTCAATTATTAAAATTACAAAAAATACAGACATTATTTCCGATTATGATAATTATCACTTGGTTTCTATGTGACAAATTTTCTTGATTTGACTTTATTTAAAAATAAACGCATCACTTTCGCAATCTGCAAAAAAGAATTATATTTGTGAAAATCGTTTAATAACGAATCTTAATAAAATTATGCATCACTTTCATACCCTAAAAACTGTAAAAGTTTCAAAAGGAACCAACGATTCTATTCATATTTCTTTTGAAATTTCCGAAGAAATTCGCCATGAGTTTGCTTTCAAACAAGGGCAATATTTAACACTCAAGTTCAATTTTGGGGAAGAAGAATACCGCAGATCATATTCTATAATTAATGCTCCTTCTGAAGGAAATAGTAATTTAGAAATTTTGGTAAAACATCTTGAAGATGGCGTGGTTTCTACTTTTTTAAATCAAAAATTACAAGTGGGAGATTCTATTGAAGTACTTGCTCTAATGGGACATTTTTACACTTCTTATCACGCTACAAATGCTAAGACTTATGTAGGTTTGGCTGCAGGAAGTGGAATTTCTCCAGTGCTTTCCAATTTGAAAGAAGCATTGTATCAAGAAGAAAATAGCAAAGCGTATCTATTTTTCAGCAATAAAAGTGTTGTTGATATTATTTTCAAAAAAGAAATCGATGCTTTAGTTGAAAAATTTAATGGAAGACTAAAAGTAGTTTATCTTTTAAGCAGAGAAAAGCATTATGAAGACGAATTATTTGAAGGAAGAATTTCTCCTGAAAAGTTAGATGCACTTTTAAATAAATTTCCAGAAATTCCGGTTTCAGAAGCTACTTTTTTCATTTGTGGACCTTCTGATATGATAAAAAATGTATCAGATTTCTTGAAAAAAGATAAACAAGTTCCTGCATTGCAAGTAATGTGCGAATATTACGCTGCTCCAGATGATGAAGATAATATGGAAATGAGCGATGAGTTTAAAGCCATTCCAAATCTGGAAAGTATGGTAACTTTAATTATTGATGATGATGAGTATTCTTTTCACCTCAATTCTAAGAAAAACAATATTTTAGATCAAGCTTTACAAGATAAATTGCCAGTTCCTTTCGCTTGCAAAGGTGGAGTTTGTTGCACTTGCAAAGCACAGGTTTTGGAAGGTGAAGTATTTATGGAGAAAAATTTCGCATTAACGGAAGATGAAGTAGAAAGAGGTTTTGTATTAACTTGCCAATGTCATCCTACAACCAATGTGGTAATGCTTACTTATGATGTTTAAATTAATGTAACAATTTATCAATATAGCAATTTACCAATCTGAATAATGTAGAAATATTTAAAATAATTCTTTTATTAATAAAATAGATAACATGATTAATCAAAAAAATAATCCTATCATTCAAAAAACTTTGAAATTTTCTTTGGATATTATTGAATATTGTGAACTTTTAGAAGACAAAAAGAAATATGTTGTAGCAAAACAATTGCTGCGTTCAGCAACGAGTATTGGTGCAAATGCTCACGAAGCACAAAACCCTCACAGTAAAAAAGATTTTATCAATAAAATAAAAATATCAGCAAAAGAATTAGAAGAAACAAAATATTGGCTATATTTATGCAAACATTCAAAAAGTTATCCTTTCAATGATGAATTGGAATCACAAATTATTGAGATTGGAAAAATTTTATATAAAATTTTAAGTACAAGTTTGGCAAAAGAGAATTTGAGTAATCCATAAATATTATTTTTATCATTATTGAAAAATTTAAATAGTAGTAAATTGAACTATTAAAAAATTTTTACATTTCTAAATTGTTAAATTGTTAAATTGTTACATTATTAAATATTATGAAAACACACTGGAAATTTGCCGCTTATATTGAGATAGACAAAGAATATAAAATCGAAGGATTAAATATTTGGAATCATTATTGGAATTGTTCTGATAGAAAAATAGAAGTGATTGGTCCAAGAACTGGAAATCCTTATTTATTTAATCAATACGAGATTAAAACCCCAGAAAAAACAATCACCTTTATCGTGGGAGAATTTTCTGAAAGTAAAATTGGACTTTACTTACCTGAAGAAAAAGCGATTATCCATTAATAATTGGGCTTATTTAATAGTATAGCACCACAATGATACTATTTTTTAAAGTCAATTGTTACACTGTTAGATTATTAAATTGTTAAATTGAACAAGATGAATCAAGAAAAATTTTTAGAATACGTACAAGCCGAAAATAAAGTAGAACCAAAAGACGTAATGCCAGAAGATTACAGAAAATTATTGGTTCGTCAGATTTCGCAACATGCACATTCAGAAGTAGTTGGAATGCTTCCAGAAGCCAATTGGATTTCCAGAGCACCAACTTTAAGACGAAAAATGGCACTTCTCGCAAAAATTCAAGATGAAGCTGGACACGGTTTATACCTTTATTCCGCTTCAGAAACTTTGAACAACGGCGAAAATGGTGCAGATCGAGATTCCACTTATCAAGCAATGTTGGAAGGGAAGGCAAAATATTCCAGTATTTTCAATTATTCTGCACTTTCTTGGGCAGATATTGGAGCAATTGGTTGGTTGGTAGATGGAGCAGCAATTATGAATCAAGTAATGTTGATGGGGAATTCTTATGGTCCATATTCCAGAGCGATGGTAAGAATTTGCAAAGAAGAATCTTTCCACCAAAGACAAGGGTATGAAATTTTGATGACGCTTTGCCGCGGAACAAAAGAGCAAAAAGATTTGGCACAAGATGCTTTAAATAGATTTTGGTGGCCAGCTTTGATGATGTTTGGTCCAAATGATTCTGACTCTCCAAATTCTCAAAAATCTATGAATTACCGTGTAAAACGTGAATCTAATGATGATCTTCGTCAAAGATTTATAGACGTTACGGTTTCTCAAGCAGAATTTTTGGGCTTAAAAGTACCAGATGAAAATCTAAAATGGAATGAAGAAAGACAACATTATGATTTTGGAGATTTACCTTGGGACGAATTTATGGAAGTCCTGCAAGGAAACGGACCATGCAATAAAAAGCGATTAAAAACTAAAATTGATGCCCAAAAAGAACATTCTTGGGTGAAAGAAGCAGCGAATGCTTTTGCGAAGAAGCAGGTAAATGCTTAATGTATAATGTCTAAAATTATAAAAATAAAATGAAAAAATTACTTACCTTTTTACTTTTTTTAAGTTTCTCACTTTGTTTTTCACAAATTGATTGGTATAAAAATTATATTAAATCAGATTCTGCGATTAGTTACTATGAAAAATTTCAACAATCCAGAATTAGCGAAGAAAAAATGAAGTTCGTTAATCGTGCAATTGAAATTGAACCCAATAATTTTTTTCTTTATTCAATGAAATCTCAACTTTATTACAATGATAATGCAGCATATGAGAAATTAATTATAGAATTGACTAAGAAATTTCCAAACGAAGGAGAAGCATTTTACACTTTAGGTTTTTATCAAGAAGATCAAGGCGAATTTGAAAGTGCTAATAAAAATTATGAAATAGCATTAACGAAATTTACCGACGATAATATATTGTCAGACTATAATATGCAACCATTTTATAAAATGATGACTTTGCTGTTATTAAATAGAAAAAATGATGCTAAAAAGTTAGTAGATGGATTTCCAGAAGGAAAAAATAAGGATTTTTATATTTCATATTTTTCAGTTTTATCAAGTATTGAAAGAAGAAAACTACACAATTTTATAAAAAACGAATTAAAATAATATGAGCAACTTAGATATGTGGGAAGTTTTTATACAAACTAAACCAGGTTTATCCCACAAACACGCAGGAATTGTACAAGCTGCAACCGCAGAAATGGCATTGCAAAATGCAAGAGACGTTTACACCAGAAGAATGGAAGGTACTTCTATTTGGGTAGTTCCGAGTAAATATATCGTAACATCTGAAGGTATAGACAAAGAAGCGTTTTTCGATCCAGCAGATGATAAATTGTACCGTCATCCAACGTTTTACGAAATCCCAAATGACGTGAAAAATATGTAAATCAGAAGCAAGATAGAAGAACCAAGAATCAAGATTTTAAACTTGGCTCTTGGTTCTTGAATCTATAAATCTTTATAAAAAATGAATCCACTTTTTAATTATACCCTGAAATTGGCAGATGATGCTCTGATTTTCGGACAAAGATTATCCGAACTTTGCGGAAAAGGTCCGTATTTGGAAGAAGATATCGCTTTGACGAATATTGCTCTCGATTATCTCGGACAAGCCAATAATTTCTACAAATACGCAGCAAAATTGCAAAACGAAAACAAATCAGAAGACGATTTGGCGTATCTAAGAAAAGAAAAAGAATACCTAAATTGTCAATTAGCAGAATTTCCAAATGGAGACTATGCACAGATTATTTTGAAGGTTTATTTCTTTTCAGTTTATCAAAAATTGCTTTATCAAAATTTAATGCAAAGTAGCGATGAACAAATTTCAGCATTAGCAGAAAAATCTTTGAAAGAAGTAAAATACCATTACACGCATTCTTCCACTTGGCTAAAAGTTTTCGCACAAGGAAATAAAGAAAGCAAAACAAGAGTAAACGAAGCTTTAGAAAACCTATGGGAATACACTGGTGGAATTTTCGATGAGGTAGAAGGCGAAGAAGATTTGGAAAAATTAGATTTAATTCCCTCTTCCAAAAAAATGCACGCAGATTGGAAAGCAAAAATTCAAGCAGATTTCTCTCAATTTGAAATAGCATTTCCAGAATCAGAATTCATGCAAAAAGGCAGCAGAAAAGGAGTGCACACAGAATATTTCGGCTACATACTTTGCGAACTACAATATTTGCAAAGAGCATATCCTGGTTGTACGTGGTAAGGATTAATGTAACAATTTAGCAATATAACAGTTTAACAATTATTGCTTTTGCTTTTGAATATAAAGTTTATTTTGGCAGACAATTCCCGCTATCCGCTATATCTTTTGCTCTTCGTTCCTCATCACAAAAGGATGCCGCTTCTATCGGGGCTGCAAACTATTTATAAAATAGAATTATTGATATAATTTAATTTTTCATCCACCTAATTTGAACTTATGCACACTAAATTAAAATTATTAAAAATAACTTATGTGTTAAAAAAAAGTATGTAATTGTGGTAAAAACCCCTAAAATGGTAAACAGTAAATTAAATCTATTAGAACTTCTCGCCCAAATCCCCGATCCCGAAATTCCAGTAATCAATATTGTAGAATTAGGCATTGTTCGTGGTGCGAAATTTGTTGCTGACGATGAGGTAGAAATCATCATAACTCCCACTTATTCTGCTTGTCCAGCAATGTACAATATAGAAGAAGACATCGTTACAATGTTCAAAAATTTAGGAATTACCGCAAAAGTAATCACAAAAATTTCCCCAGTTTGGACCACGGATTGGATTACCGATGAAGCACGAGAAAAACTCAGAATTTTTGGAATTGCACCTCCAGAAAAAGGAACAGAAGAAAATTTCTTCAGCAAACCAAAAAAATGCCCACGTTGCAATTCGGAAAACACAAAACAAATCAGCCGTTTTGGTTCCACATTATGCAAAGCAAGCTATCAATGCAATGATTGTTTAGAACCATTTGATTATTTCAAATGCCACTAAAAGTTTCCCGCAGATTCCCGCGGATCTTTTTCGCAGATTTCAGCAGATTTTATTTGGAGATTACATCAGATGTTTTTTTAGCATAAAATATGATGTTCATTCTTATGACCGCACTCTGCGAAAATCTGCGGAATAATAGTGCAAAGCATTAAAAATCCCCAAAAATCTGCGGGGAAATTCTTTCCAAAAAATAGGTTTCAAATTCTGTGAAAATCTGCGGGAAAATTCTCAAAATATTCATTGCTAAAAATCTTCAGATGGCTACAAATGTCATTAATTTTTTTTATCTTTAATGAATAGATAAAATATAAAATAATGTACACACAATTCGACTTAGAATCCCACAACGAAGGCAAAATTCAAATCGCTTTCCTTAATCAACCACAATCTCTAAACGCTTTAAACAAAGCTTCTATAAAGGAATTAACTGATTTTATTGAGCGTTTCAGCACAGATGAAACTGCAAGATGTTTGGTGATTTCTGGAAGAGGAAAAGCATTTTGTTCTGGTCAAAATTTAGAAGAAGCCTTTTCTGAAGGAAGTTCGGGGGATGATAAAAATTTGATCAAAAATATTGTTGAAAATTATTACAATCCATTGGTAAAAGCCATCGCAAATTGTAGAAAACCTGTAATTTCATTAATAAATGGACCTGCAGTTGGAGCTGGAGCAATGTTGGCGTTGATTTGTGATTTTTCTTTAGTAAAAGAATCTGCATACATTGCACAAGGTTTTGTGAAAATAGGATTAATTCCAGATACTGGTGGAACTTACTATTTACCAAAATTATTAGGTCGTCAATTAGCAAATTACTTGACCTTCACAGGGAAAAAACTTTCTGCTGTAGAATCAAAATCTTTAGGATTAATAGCAGAAGTTTTCCCAGATGCGGAATTTGATGAAAAAGCTATGGAAATTTTAATGAATGTTTCAGAATTACCAACAAAAGCAATTTCTTTAACCAAAAAAGCATTTCTACATTCTTATGAAAACACTTTGGATAAGCAATTAGATTTAGAAGCAAAACTTCAACAAACTGCTGCAAATTCTGAAGATTTTATGGAAGGAGTTTCAGCGTTTTTAGGAAAAAGAAGTCCTGTTTACAAAGGGAAATAACTAATTTGAGAATGTGTTAATTTGAAAATTTGAAAATAGTATGAGGGACGATAAAAAAAATGTTATAGTTGAAAAAACTTTTGATTTTGCTCTACAAATAATCGAATTTACTGAAATTCTTTATTTACAAAAAAGATTTCCTTTGGCAAATCAACTTTTTAAATCAGGCACCTCTATTGGTGCTAATGTGAGAGAAAGTCAAAATGCAGAAAGTAAAGCAGATTTTATTCATAACCCAATAATCGCAACAGCTACTTTTCATTAAAATCTTCATGGAGACTTCTGA
>CAXYUO010000119.1:0-7785 GCA_964292185.1 uncultured Frigoriflavimonas sp. | reverse complement strand
CCGTATTACCGCGGCTGCTGGCACGGAGTTAGCCGGTGCTTATTCATATAGTACCTTCAGCTAGATACACGTATCTAGGTTTATCCCTATATAAAAGAAGTTTACAAACCGTAGGTCCTTAATCCTTCACGCGGGATGGCTGGATCAGGCTTTCACCCATTGTCCAATATTCCTCACTGCTGCCTCCCGTAGGAGTCTGGTCCGTGTCTCAGTACCAGTGTGGGGGATCACCCTCTCAGGCCCCCTAAAGATCATTGACTTGGTGAGCCGTTACCTCACCAACTATCTAATCTTGCGCGTGCCCATCTCTATCCACCGGAGTTTTCAATATCAAATGATGCCATTCAATATATTATGGGGTATTAATCTTCCTTTCGAAAGGCTATCCCCCAGATAAAGGCAGGTTGCACACGTGTTCCGCACCCGTACGCCGCTCTCTCATTTCCGAAGAAACAATACCGCTCGGCTTGCATGTGTTAGGCCTCCCGCTAGCGTTCATCCTGAGCCAGGATCAAACTCTCCATTGTATGGTGTTTTGTCCTTATCTCAAAGTTTTTAATTCGCTTGGTCTTTCCTTACTTTAGTTGTTATCTATAATTTCAATGATCTTTTTTTCTCTTCGCTTTTTAAAGGATTATCTTCTGTCAGTATTCCTTATTTGCGAGTGCAAAAGTATAAAACATTTTCCTAACTACCAAATCTTTTTTTAATTAAATTTAAAAAAGTTTTTTAGTTATTTAATGATCTTCTTCGCTTTCCTAATCTTTCGATTTCGGTTTGCAAAAGTATAAAACATTTTCGTAACTGCCAAACTTATTTTAATATATTTTAAAAAAGTTTTTTTAGTTATTCTTAATGATCTTCTTCGCTTTCCTAGTCTTTCGATTTCGGTTTGCAAAAGTATAAAATATTTTCATAACCACCAAACCTTTTTCTATTAAATTTAAAAAAGTTTTTTTTAGTCCTATATGATCTACTTCGCTCCGCAACGTATTCCGTATTGGGATTGCAAAGATACATCGATATTTGAAATATACACAATGTTTTTACTGTAAATTTACTACTGTTGAAAAGATTCAACATAATACCTTAATTTTAAACATGTTGCATGCTAAATAAGTTTTCAACAATGATGAAAATAATTATTGAAATATTGAATTACCCTATTAAAACTAGTGATTATTACTGAGACACCCCTTAAAATCAATCTTACTCTAGAGAAATAATTCTACTAAATTAGTATTGATTTTTCAAAAATCAATATATAGGCTTAATTAAAATTGTGTTTTTGGATAGTTATACTATATATATAATATGCAATACAAACTCCAGTAAGATCTGCAAGTATATCTAATGTTTCCATTGAGCGTCCCATCTTCATTAATTCTTGAAAAATTTCTGTAAGAAATGCATAAAGCATCATGATTTGAATAAAAACGAAAAACTTTATTTGTTTGTATGCTATTAAAAAGATAAAAGCTAGCAATCCAAAAATGGATAGATGTACAAGTTTATCAATATTTGGAAATATAAACCAGGCTTCTTTTTGAAGTTCGGCTGGCTTTAGTAATAAATAAGTAAGCACTGTCCAATAAATAAACAGTGCTCCTTTTGTGATTTTTGAATTTTTTAATAAATTACCCAATTGTTGCTTGATATTCTTCTGCGGATAATAATTCTGCTAAATCTGCTCCTTCTTCTACTTCTAATTTAATAATCCAACCTTTTCCATAAGGATCTGAATTTAATAATTCTGGAGAATCTTCTAAGTCTTCATTGAATTCTATAATTTTCCCTGAAAGTGGTAAATACAAATCTGAAACTGTTTTCACTGCTTCTACGCTTCCGAAAACTTCTCCTGAGCTTAGTTCGTCATCTACAGTATCTACATCTACGAAAACAATATCACCCAATTCTCCTTGGGCAAAATCTGTAATACCTATAGTTGCAACATTTCCTTCCATTTTCACCCATTCGTGATCTTTGGTGTATTTTAATTCTGATGGTGTATTCATTATTATATTATTTTCCCCAAATTTAATTAAAATAGATTAGACTTTCAAAAAAAGATAGATAAAATAATTGTCAAAAAATTTCATTCAAATCTCTACTTTGCGCCCCGGCTTGAACGGAGCTCTTTTTGTGGAGCAAAGCGGAACAAAAAAGCGGGAGTGGAAGACGGAAATTGGCGCCCAAAAAAAATGAAAATGTATTAATTCTTAAAATCCTCCTTCGTCAAATGTAAATGTTGCTGAAACACCTGCACGAATAGTGGAAAGTGGAAATGCTGTAGAAATTTTGTATTTGGTCATCATTTGATCATAAAATACTTTCAAATTTACATTTTTATTCAAATTATAATCTGCAGAGAGTTTTATGGTGAATAATTTTTGTCCTCCTGTTACTTGAGAATCGTCTAACAATATATTTGAAATTCTTGTACGATTGTCTCTTAATTGGAAATCTCCTCGGATATTTAGATCACTTGTAGTTTTGGAATTTCTGTTTCTTCCTGCATTGAAGTTTCCTAATTTGAAATCTTTGATGATGTATCCGAAACCAAAAACATATTCTGTTCCGCTATCTTCTGTGAGCGTATGATTTACCAAACCGAGCATAAAAAGACGATCTCTATTATATTGTGCTCTTAGTTGTACATTGTTTCTCATGGTTACATCTACACCAATTAATGGGGAAAATGCTTCTACATATCCTACTTGAGAAAATGTGAATGGATTATAAAAATCATTATTTACATCTCTTGAGTTTGGATTATTGAAAAAATCTATGCTGGATTGTATTCCTGTTGCTGTATAAGTTGAATTATAAGCATGAAGTATATCAAATTTAGAAAATTGACCATTTATAATAGGTACATTTCTT
This sequence comes from uncultured Frigoriflavimonas sp., assembly GCA_964292185.1. Classification (GTDB taxonomy): domain Bacteria; phylum Bacteroidota; class Bacteroidia; order Flavobacteriales; family Weeksellaceae; genus Frigoriflavimonas. The sequence continues at coordinate 4,902 of CAXYUO010000119.1, read as the reverse complement.
AATCCAGAATACGTTAATCTCCAGTTTGGTAGTGGAATTCCTGTTTTTTTGGCATCAGAAAGTGGACCATCAATAGATTTTCCTTCTACAGCTGCGCGAAATGCTGGTATTAAAACATAGGCATTTGAAAGTCCATATCCATCTGTGAAACCATTTGTTCCTACAGTTCCTGGAATTTGTTGAGAAATTTGTTTTGCATTGGCGAGCATTGTATTGTACACTTCTTCTCCACTTTTGAAGGCAGTTTTCACCATCATTGTACTATTAGAATAGGTTACAAAATCTGTTGCGAAGGTAAAATCGTGGTTTGCAGTATTCAAATTTTGGATTGAATTAAAACCTGATTGTGTAAAATTTCTATTATAATTTTGCAATACATTGAAGTCTATTCTTAAATCTCTAGTTGGTTCTAATTGAAGATTGGCGGTAAAACTTTGGTTCTGCAGTTGCAAATATGGATCTGTCATATATTCTGAAGTGCTGATCCAGCCATTTTCCAGAGCTGTTCTTCGGATATCTGCTTGAGAACCGAACAAAAATCCGTAGGTTGGTCCGCCTAAAGTTTGACCATATCCCATCCAATTTGGAGCAGAAAGTAAACCTGGCAAAACGGTTCCATTATTTTCTTGGTAATTAAAATCTAATTGTTTGATTGATGTTAATGCAAAAGCAATTGCTTGGAAAGGTTTTAGTTTATTTTTAAATTTATATGGTTTGTATTTAAAGGTATTTTTCTCCCAAGATTTTGTGTAGGCATTATTCAGAGAATCTATTTCCTTTTTTCTTCCAGCCATTACACTGTCTATTTTGCGGAAATATTTCATTTTTTTGAATAGTTTAGGGAAATCTACAGATCCTGTTGCAATTTTATCATTGGTATTTTGCCCGATTGATCCTAAACTTCCATCTGGACTAGATAAAAGTGCAGTAGATCTTGCATTCCAATTGTAGGTCATTCCGTAACTTAATTCCGTATTTATGAAATCTAAAACAGGAAATAATTGGAAAGGTACTTTGTAATTCAATTGCACTTTATGGTTATAAAGTACGGGTCTTCCTGCTCGAAAAGTATTTTGAAAGATGGATTTGTTATCCATTGCATTCACATCCAGATTATCATTTAATGTTCTGGTTGCAGAAGTAATTTCCATTTTAAAGGATTTTGTGAAATTAAATCCTAATGCGTATTGCCAACCAAAGTAGAAATTTCTATTTCTAATGGTATTGAAATCGCTACCGAAATTTCCATTGATGATGGCTTCTATATTTCTAAATTCTAGTTCATTGTAATTTCTATCTATATCTGTACGGAAAGAAAATCTTGTAGGAACTGGATTAAAATTAAAATCTTTAATAAATTTCAAGCTTTTTGCAGATTTTGCGGTATCGCTTATCATTTTATTAAATGGTTTTATAACAAGTGGTTTGAAGTTATAATTGTATTCCAAATATCCGTTCAGATATTGTCTGTAATTTTTTTTCGTGTAGATGTCTCTGTAATAATCATCATTATAAATCATCGTAAGAGAAAGGTTTTCTACATCATAAGGTTTTGGTTTTTTTTGTGTATTCACTCTTTCTTTTCGCATATTCACAACACCAATGCTTCTTTGCTGAGTGAAAGTTCTCGCTACTTTTTTCAGTTCATCTTTGTTTGCAGCTTGCTCAAATTGCACATCTGTATCAAGCGGATTGTATTTTGGATCTTCTATGGTTTGAGAATAAGAATAATTCAACGGGATTTTCATTCCAGATTTTTCTGGTAAAAATTTATCCACGTTGATGGAAGTATTGATGTTAAATGATGATTGTGCAGATTGGTTTCTTTCTGCAGGTCTAGAATCTATGCTTCCAAAACCTACGGAAGAATAGGCTGCACTAGTATTTACAACTGCAAAATCTCCAAGATTGAAATTCAAACTTGCATTTCCGGCATATCCACCTTCGTTTTCTATATCAGAAAGTCTAATTTCATTTACCCAAAGTACAATATCTTTTGCACGATCTCCTCCACTTGTTCCATTTTTTCTTACTCCTATCATTATAGTAGTAATATTTCCTAAACTTGGTCTACCTTTTATATAAATTTTCTTATCGGTATCTCCGTATTCAGAATCGGTATATCTATATAATATGATACTAGAATTTTTGTCTCTTCTTAATTTTAAATCCACAAAATTAGAAATATCAAGATTTACTTCATTTTCAGCTGGCCAAATATCTAGCGGAGAAGTAGCATTGATGCCAGTATATTGTAATGAAGATTCGTATTCGTAATAATTATCTGTTGCATCGCTTCCAAAACGGATAAAATATTTTGTAGAAGGATCAAAATAAGAATTTTTGTTGATAAGATCTTCTGCGTGAACAAACATTTGTAGTTTTTTGTACCTTCTCATATCCAACTCAATATTTTTGAAAACACCTCTTGCTTCTGCATTAGAATTTCCTAAACCTGTAGCTTTTAGATATAAAGAAGCCTCGTTTTGTCTTTGCACACCAGAACTTCCGGAAAGAACTTGTCTATCTATTCCAGGAGGCAATACATAAGGTGGTGTACTCAATCCGTTTTCTTCTAAATTTACAGAACCAACCTCGAAATTAGAATTGTCTATCAATTGATTACCTTCATCTGGACCTGCAACTGGGAAAATGTTTTTGGTATATCTTCTGTAATCTGATCTCACCAAATCGAAAGTTCCAAATCTAAGAGTAGAAGTTTTTTGAAAACCTGTAAGCAACATTCTTGCAAATCGAACATTATTTAAAACAGAAGCATCTGCATCTCCACCAACAGAAGCTGCATCATATCCTGCAACTGGAATTCTGAAAAGATACCATTTCACATTAGATTCTTTTCCGTTTTGGAAAGTTGCTTTTACTGTTTTTACGTTTACGATATTATTTTGCCCCAAAACCATGCTTGAAGGTTCTAGATTGATGGTGTATTGATTGTAATTTTCGCTTTGGTCTAAATTATAATCTCTGTTCACATCTTCTGCATCTGGAGTTTGAGAAGCTACTTCTAGAGAATTGCTTTTAGAATTTCCTTCTGGATTTCGGAAATATTTGTAACGAGAAGGCAAGTATGAAGCAAGATTCCCTTGAAATAAATCTGATAAATAATACACAAAATCATCTGATGCAGGATCTGGAGTATTTGTTACAGGATTTACAAAATTGGTAGAAAATTTTGAAGCTTCTTGTGCAGATGTCAATCCATCATAACCAGCATCTTGATCTTGTCTTTCTGCACCATCGCTAGAAAATGCGTATAAAATAGGTGGCTGTTTTGGTTGTGTTCCAAGGTTGGAAGTAGTTGTTGTAGAAGGTGTAGTTGCAGTAGGAAGTCCATTTTCATATTGAAAAAGACCATCTTTCAGCACATCTTCAGAAACGTTTCCTAATTGGAGTAATAATTTAGGATTTGTGCCTAAAGTATTTCCATCAGCATAAGGATCCATCATCCAAAATTCTACATATTCTATATTAGAATTGGTGAAATTGGATACAGAAATTGGTCTCATCAAACCTGCCCATCTTTGCTGTGGTGTTTCCGGATTATTATTAAAATTATAAGGACCTCTATTTTCTGGAAAATAACTAATATCAAAAGTATTGGTGAACACTTGTTCTCCTGCTACAAAATCTCTGCTATCATAGAGTTCGTCTAATCTTACTCTTCTAGAAGCGTGGTTAGAAACTGCATCTGCATCTATTCCACTTGGTGCTTTTCCACCATTTCCGTAGAATCTTGGATCTATATTATACCAAGAAAGCAAACCTCTTCCGTTTCCGTTTGCTAAAGCATCATTTTGCCCAGCTCCTGTAAAAATAGGATCTGTTTGATTTTTTTCTGGTTTAGAAGCCAAACTCCAAGATGTAGGTTCTTTTAGAGAAATTTTAGATGAAGTTTGTTCAAAATCATCAATATAAGATTCGTTGTTTGTTGCAGAATTTAAACCTGGAATAAGATAAGCGACTTCCATTTTAAAATTCAAATTAGAAGGTGCTTCTGTATTTATTAATGGAATTTTATCCGTCAATCTCGTTAAAAATGGTAGTTTGTTATTATATAATAGATTAAAACCAGCCATTGTATTGTTCACAGCTTCTTGTCCGAAATTTACTTTTTGCGTTAATGGTGTTTCGGAATAATTGACAACTGTAGCACCAAGCAAAAGATTTTCACTTACTTTTCTTTCTAAATTTAAGCCTAAAAATCTTTTTCTTTGGGTATTGAAGGTTAAATTATTTTCTAAAGATATATTGATGGCTTGTCCAGATTGTTTTACTTGTTCATTGATAATAGTTACAGATCCTAAAAGATAATTTACCGTATAATCAGTTCCTTCGGTAAGCTGAACTCCATTTGCAGTAACCTTCACAGAACCTTGTGGAACATTGATGGCTCCAAGAGAAATACCATCTCCTTGAGAACCTTTATATCTACCTTCCATGGTATATCTTAAAGCAAGATTGTTTTGTGAAGCTACTTGTTTTTGCTGACGGTACAAATCATTAAATACATATTGAGGATTATTAGATCCCAAAACACTTTGCATATAGCTGCCAAAAGGTTCTACTTTGGTATAAATTATTTTACCTTCTTGTGGTTTTATGGTAATTCCATCAACAAAATCAAACAAACCATCTCCCGTAGTTCCACCATTAGATTGTACGTCATTACTCACATTCAAACGATCCCAATTCAATAGATTTAATAAATTTTTATCTTCTACGGTTGTATTAGGAAGGTAATTTACTTTTCCACCAGTTTGTGCATCTTTATAATAAACATTGAGCATAAAACCATCGGAATCTACCTGAAAAGCATCTAAATTATAGACGTTTTTCATCATTAAATCCCAAGTACTAAACTTGGGATTTGTAATAGAGCCA
>CAXYUO010000118.1:0-7835 GCA_964292185.1 uncultured Frigoriflavimonas sp. | reverse complement strand
AACTAAACTTTCGGAGCAAATATAGCCCAAAAAATCACGCAGCCCTTTTATTTGTTAAAGAAAGTAGGACCAAAGTGTTTTTCATATATTTTTCAAAGTCTTCTTTAATTTCTACCATTTTTTGTACGAAAAAATCTAAATCTACCCCTAATTCAGAGAAAATTCTAACATATAGTTCTATGATAATTTCCCATATTTTTTCAACTATATTTCTCTCTACTATTAACTCTTTGGCGTGCTTAAACAATGCTCCCAATGTTTCATAATCTTCAAATCTTTTTCTTAAACTCAATGCCATATAATTCATCATCACTATGGAAAAATGCGCAAAACAAGCATCCAAATCTGTTGATTGGCAGTTATTTAGACCTAAATTCTGTTTGCAGTCTTTAAAAAAAACCTCAATACTCCATCGTATTTGGTAATATCTCATAGCGGTAATAAAACTCAAATTTTTATCTGTTGAAATCAATAATTTCCAACTATCTTGTCCGCGCATTTTAATCCAAAAACCTTTCATTTCTATGCCTTTATACGTAATTTCTGCTGTAATATATTGACATTTGAAGCCCTTGCAACGGTGAATTTCTTTCCGCTTCAAATCTGGAATACTGCTTGCTTTATGGTTTTTCCCTTTTATTTCTATGATACGGTTGGTTTTCATCAGTCCAATTACCTCGATTTCTTTTGCTAGATTTTTAACACCGTTCAAAAAAGACTCACAAATAAACCAACTATCTGCTAAAACATAATTTGCTCTAATTTTGCTTTTTAAAGCATTTGAAATCAGATGAATAGCCATCTTTATTTTATCTATTCCAAGTTCTTCAACTCTTTTAAATCCTGCAGAACTTACAGCTCTTTTTTTAGTAAATTGATGGTCTAAATCCTTTTTTCTAAGGCCTCTTTTACCAGATTTCCCAGGTTCATTGTGGATGGAAAAATCTAGTGGTGTAAAACTTTTTCCGTCCCAAAAACCAAGCGTAAGTAACTTTAAACCAATACGATAAGAGTGTTTACAATGATCGTAAACTTTGCCAATTTGCTCAATTGCTTTGCCGGATTTTTCAATTAAACTATCATCAATAATTAAAAAAGAGTTTGTTTTTTCTTGTTTCGAATCTGCAATGCTTCTGTTTTCAATAATTTTAAAAACTTGTTTCACGAATAGAAACATTATTTTTCGCCAATCAATTCGCTCATTTTTCATAAAATCATAAAATACATCTTTCTTACAATCAATAGTTTGCGATTTTTTTGAATGAAAAAAGCTGCAAATATTCTTAAGGTCAAAATACTGTAAAACAAATAAAATTTGAAATATTTTAGCCCTATTTTCACCTTTAGTTTTGGATTTTGAGAACAAAACATTAATGTATTTGAGGTCAAATTCTTTCAGAATATCTCCGAATGTTTTTAAAAAAATAGTGTTTGTAGTGCAATATTTATCTATTTCTGATAAACATTTTTTACCTTTGTTCTGTTGCATATTTCAAGTAGTTGGAATTTGAACTTAACTATCTCAAATTTAAGCATTTACCTTGAATTATGCAATACTTTTTGTAAAATAAACCACTGATTTTAAAGGAGTTAGCAACTCCGAAAGTTTAGTTACTAAATACTGGTAATACCACAATCGTCTGATTTGCTGGTACACTACTATATAAGTAAAGATTATTTGGTGAAGAATTTGGAGTAGTAGCAGATATCGTTTGAGAACCTGTTCCTCCTATAATCCTATCCCAACAAGTTGGTACAATAGAACCTATAGCCGTAGTATCAAAGTTTTCATACATTGAAGTAACTGCTAAACAAGCAGTATTGAATGTTGGAATCGCAACCCAAGAGCTGGAATCTGATGAACTACATTTTGATCTTACCCACACATAATATGCAGTTGCTGGAGTTAAACCAGATATAGATTGTGTCAATCCCATTACACCTGTGTGGTTTGGTGTAGTAGAAGCTGTAGGAGCTACATTAGTAGTACTGTAATAAACATCATATCCATTTGCTGGTACTGTAGTAGATGCTGTCCATGCTACATCTGCACTTGAAGAAGTAACATTGCTAATCGTAGGTGAGGAAGGTGGCAAACAAGTAGGAATTGGCTCCCAATATACATCATCATAATATAAAGCTGTGGATGTTGTTCCTGGATTTTTAATTGCTAATCTTGCGTTTGCTGGTACTGTATTTGGTACCATGATTGTGTATTCAGAATCTGTACTCGTATATACTATGTTGGTAATGTTTTTTGCTTCTATTAAAACAAAAGTTGTAGCATCTGTAGCGTTAGTTACATATCCAAATTCTATTGATCTTGGCGCAGCTCCTACTCTTGCTTTTAGTCTTAACCAATGTGTTCCTGCATTAATATTACTAAATTCAGGCAAAACAACTATCGTTTGATTTGCAGCTGTGGTACTATTTTGGTAAAGATTATTTGGTGCAGAAACAGGGGTAGTTGTTGTAATGGTTTGAGTTCCAGTTCCCGCTAATCTTGCCCAGCAATTTGGAACAACACTTCCAGTAGCAGTGCTATCAAAATTTTCATACATATAGTTTATTGGTGCACATGCTGTAACAAAAGAAGAAGACGCAACCCAATTACTATTATCTGAACTACCACAAGCTGACCTTACCCAAACATAGTAAACACTTGAAGGGTTTAAGCCTGATAAAGATTGTGTCAATGCCATTACACCTGTATGGTTTGGTGTAGTAGAAGCTGTAGGAGCAGTGTTTGTAGTGCTGTAATAAACATCATAACCATTTGCAGGAGCAGAACTTGGTGCCGTCCAAGTTGCATCTGCAGAAACAGTTGTAATGTTAGAAATAGTAATTCCAGTTGGACCAAAACAAGTTGGAGGTGTCCAAGTATAAGTAAGGCCATCTACAGGCATTCCTGGTGGAGTTACATTTGTATTAAAATATTGATAATTACTATTGGCTGTTCCTGAAGTAGAACTATCAAAATTTACTGTGGTTGCATTGGTACGATTGATATAATCTGTATTAGTAGCACCACGTAAACCAATTTGAGATCCTCCAGAAAAAGTAGATGTTCCTATTAAAGTAGAACCCGTAGTATAAACTGTAGAAATAACATTCGTAGTTTCTGCTAATCTTATCTGAAATGAAAATATATAAGCAGCAGTTGTAGATATAGAATAAGCTGGGCGAAAATTCTCCCATTGAAAAACAGCAACTCTATTCGGTGCAGTGCCTTCTACTGTCCAACTGATATTTCCAGTTTTACCTGCAATATCATAAACAGAATTTAAACTTCTTCCCCATGCAGAAATAATTCCATTCCAAGTTGTAGTTGCAGAAATTGGAACGGTACTAGTTACTGCACCAGTTCCAAACATGAGGTATCCGTTGGTAGAAACGGTAAGGTCTGTATAATTTTGACTATTAAAATTAAATCCGAATGGTAATGTAACCGGAAAATTGGTATTATATAAAGATGCTGCAGTAGAAGTATTTGCGGATGCAGTTCCAAGTACTGTTCCACCTATAGCAGAATAAGATCCAGTACTTTGTGAAAAATTATACGCATTAACTTGTGCTTTTATTGTATTAGTTCCAATAAAAGCTAGCAAAAGCAAAACTAAGCTTTGCCAAACTGTTCGTATTTTACCTTTTGGCAAAATCCCATTGTAGATTCTCGTCATAATTTTAAAATTTAAATTTTCCGTAAATATAAATAAAAATAAAATTACTTTGCTAAAAAAATAACCAATTGCAATATTTTATATTTATCCCTCAAAAAAAAATCAATTAATTTAAAGAAATATTTAATTTAATTATTATGCGATGGGTGGTATTTCTAAGTTAAATTCATGAAATTAGTATATTGATTTGAATAATTATCTCCAAAAAAAATATGAAATTGTAATTAAAAATAAAATTAGTAACAAAGAACATCATCAAAAACTTTTGTAATAAAATAAAATGCTTTATTTTTGCCTAAAATATTTAGAATGATCACGCTTTTATCTTCATTTTGGCCACTATATCAATTTTTGTGGTTTGTCTTTTTCCTAATCATGTTTTTGGTTGGATTTTGGTGTATATTTATGTTCTTCGGTTTTATAATTCCGTTATGGTTAACTGCAGGACTTAGAGAGTATTTCGGAAAAACAAAACCTTTTGATCCAGAAGATATCCGTAGAAAAAAAATGTACGAACAAGAAGGTGTTGAAGTTATCTATAACGAACCAAAAGGTCATGGTCCATTTTTACACGACCATCATTAATTAAAAATAAAAAGCATTTTATAAAATGTATAATTATAAAAAAGATTGTTTTTCATTAAGCAATCTTTTTCTTTTTTCATTCAGTATCTTTGTACTTACAAAATATCAAGCATGTCTCAATCTCTTATTCCAAAACTTCAAGCCATCAAACAACGCTACAATGAAGTTGCAGACCTCATCATACAACCAGAAATAATCTCAGATCAAAAAAAATATTCTACTTTAAACAAAGAATATAGCGATCTTGGTAAAATTGTAGCTGTTTTTGATGAATATCAAGGTGCATTAGATTCCATTGCAGAAGCTGATGAAATTTTAGCAGAAACCAAAGATAAAGACATGGTTGAACTCGCTAAAATGGAGAAAAATGAAGCCATTGAAAAAATCCCAAATCTAGAAGAAGAGCTGAAAGTTCTTTTAATTCCGAAAGATCCTACAGATGATAAAAACGTAATCGTAGAACTCCGATCCGGAACTGGTGGAGATGAAGCCGCTATTTTTGTAGAAGATATTTACAGAATGTACAGCATGTATTTTAAAACCAAAGGTTGGAAACATGAAGTTACAGATTCTAGCGAAGCTAGCAAAGGTTTCAAAGAATTGGTGATGAAAGTAGAAGGACAAGGCGTTTTCGGAATTATGAAATTTGAATCTGGCGTACATCGTGTTCAACGTGTTCCTGAAACCGAAAGCCAAGGAAGAGTGCATACTTCCGCAATTACAGTAGCCGTTTTGCCAGAAGCAGAAGAAGTAGATTTTGAATTAAATCCGGCAGATATCGAGATGCAAACTTCACGTTCTGGTGGAGCAGGTGGACAAAACGTAAATAAGGTAGAAACAAAAGTACAATTGACGCATAAACCTTCTGGAATGGTGGTTGTTTGCCAACAAGCACGTTCTCAATTGGCAAATAGAGAATTGGCAATGGAAATGCTTCGAACCAAATTATACGATATCGAAGTTCAAAAAGTAGTTGGTGATATTGCTGCACAAAGAAAATCCATGGTTTCTACCGGAGATCGTTCTGCAAAAATAAAAACCTATAATTATTCCCAAGGTAGGGTTACAGATCATCGTGTAAATAAATCTATTTATAATTTAGATTCATACATGAATGGCGACATTCAAGAAATGATAGATGCAGTGATTATGGCAGAAAATGCCGAGAAAATGAAAGGCGAGGAAGAAAATTATTAAGTAACAAAAATTATTTTTCAAATCTCGAAGAAACATATTTATCCTAGCGGTTATTAGCAGTAAATTTTATTATTAAAGTTAATTTTACGAAAATGAAACAATTGAAATCCGAAATTCTTCACTGTTTACAAAACCTCAAAGGAAGTGGAAAATTTGCAACAACAGGTTCGTTGCCATTTACAATTCCAGGTTTAAGTATTGATGGCAAGAAAGAAATTAGTTTTCCTATTTTTGAGAGTGAAATAAAAAAATTATTAGATTTCGCAAATCAAGCTCCGTTTGGAAAAGGTAGTGACACCATTACAGATACCACTGTTAGAAATACTTGGGAGATTGATGCACAATATATTTCATTTTTAAATCCTAGTTGGGAAAATCATGTAGAATCAATTTTAAAAAGAGTAAAAAAAGATTTGGGTCTCAAGAATTACATTGTTGAAGCTCATTTGTACAAAATGCTAATCTATGAAGAAGGTGGGTTTTTCCTTCCTCACAAAGATTCTGAAAAAGAAAAAGGTATGTTTGGTTCGCTCGTTATTGGCTTACCTTCTGCACACACTGGTGGAGAACTATCAATCACTTTTGAAAATGAAACCGTGACAGCAGATTTTTCTAAAAACACACTATACGAAACCGATTATGTAGCATTTTATGCAGATTGTAATCATGAAGTGAAGAGAGTAAACTCTGGTTATAGAATTTGTTTGGTTTATAACTTGATACAAAAAGAAAATCAATCTAAAATAGAATGGTCTTCTGTAAACCAAAATGCCATTCAATTGGCCTCTATCATCAAAAAAAATCCAATTGAAAAACCTTACATTATTTTACTAGGACATCAATACACTCCAGAAAATCTTTCGCATAAAAATTTAAAACTCAATGATAGGCTAAAAGCAGAAGTAATTATAGAAGCTGCAAAGCAATTAGGCTATTACAGCGCATTGTGCCTGGTAACATCTTATAAGACTGGATCTCCGGAGTACGATGGATATGATGATTATTACAGATATGATGATGATGACGATAAAGATGAAAACAATACAGATTCTATAATGGCAGAAGTTCATGATGAAAGTCTGGATATAGAACATTGGGAGAACAGCACGTTACCAAAATTTGAAAATTTTTCTTTTGAAGAAAATGATTTAATTACTTCTTTTGTATTAGACGAAGATGAACCGATTGTGAAAGAAAATTCTGGATATATGGGAAATTATGGACCAGATCTTACTTTTTGGTACCATTATGGAGCAGTAATGCTTTGGTCTCCATCTGCCAATGCTGAACTTTTTTCCGAAGAAAGCACAGAAATTCAATTGAACTGGATTAAATATTTTTGCAACACTTCAAAATTTTCTGTTAAAGAAAAAAATGCTGTAGATAGAAGCATTAAAAATTTTTTCATTGACAGAAAAGAAGACAATAGTTACGAAAAAAACAATTATAATCCTGTAATAGATTGGGCAATTTTTCAGAAAAAAGAAAGCCTTATTTTTTCTGAAAATGCAGAACAAATTCAATTTTATTTCGAAAATACAGATGCAGAACAATGGCTAAAATTGTTAACTGCTTTTTATGAAAACAATGATTGGATTGATAAAATTGCACTCCATCCAAGTATAGAAACAGTAGGAAAATTGTCGGAATTAATTTTACTAACGCCAAACAATGATGAGTGGAATGCAGCTATTTTGCAATGGATTAGTTTGCTTCCTATTTTCCTCGAAAAAAGCTATAACAATAAGAAGAGAATAGCAGCTGAAACATTGTCTGATTTATTTAAAATAGAAAAGAAATTCAGTTTACAAAACCAATGGGCTTCTGAAATTTGCAAATCTTTAGAAATAAACATTTCGAGAGATGAAATACATGCTAAAATGGCACCGCAAATTTTAGGAATAAATAAAGAATCTCTAATAAGAAAAAACCTAGAAAGCATTTGTATAAATTTCCTACAAGATTTGGTGGATAAGAAACCTATGCCGCCCGAAAATTGGACAAGAGAATTGCCAATAACCAAAAGTTATAGCAAACAGTGGCAGATTTTAGAAGAATTCCTAGCATCTCCCACACAGGAAATTTTTGAATACAGAAAAGTGCAGGCAGAAAGAACTTTAATGGAAAACACAATATCTAGCGTTCGTATAGATTTAAAAATGGAAACCACTAAAAAAGGGTCTCCTCACACTTTGAAAATAACAAAAACGCAAGATAGATACAATAAACTGTTGAAAAAGTGGAACGTAGATTTAGCACTTCTTAATAATTTGAAAGGGTAAGTGCTTCCAAATTAAATTATATTTTTTCTAAGTACATGACACTATCATCCGAAAGTTTGGTAAAAAAGAATGCCTGAGAATGCTGTATATT
>CAXYUO010000117.1:0-7843 GCA_964292185.1 uncultured Frigoriflavimonas sp. | reverse complement strand
CTTTTCAAAATTTTGAAAAAAATGCTACCAATTATTATTTAGTTGATGAATTGGGAGATGAAGTTGTAAAAGAAATTTATTTTAAAAATTCTTTTCCCGAAGCTCAAAAAATTATCAATTCTCATTGAAAATTAGTCTATCTAAATTATTTTTCGGAAATTTATATCTTATAAAAAAACAATGACAACAGTAGATAATATTAGAAACAGTTTAATTGATAAAATTTTATCTATTAAAAATAAGGATTTTCTACAAGCTTTGGACAAATTGATAAGTTCAAGTTCAACATCTAAAGAATTTGTAGAAATATCAACAGAGCAAAAAACAATGTTGCAAATGAGTGAAGAAGATATAAAAAATGGAAATTTAATCTCTCAAGATGCCATGAATAAAAGAAATCTTCAATGGCTGAACGAAATGTAATTTGGACAAGAACAGCCGATTTACAATTGGTCGGTATTTTAGAATATTGGGTAAAAAGGAATAAATCAAATACATATTCCATCAAACTTGTTAAATTGGTTTCAGAGAAAACCACGCAAATTGCAGAAACACCTTTAATTTATAAAGCAACTGATTTTCTTGATATCCGAGTTGCGTCTCTCGGAAATTACAGTATTTATTTTAAATTTACAGATACTGAATTAATTATTTCCGCTTTTTGGGACAATCGTCAAGATCCTAAAAAATTGTTGGAAATATTGAAGAATTGAAATTTTTTCAATTCTAAAGATTTTAAAAAAAAAGATCTCGCAGATTTTTAATCCTAATTAATTATCTATTCAATTTCCGATTTCCTAACAATCATCATTTAAAAACTCCAAAGCATTCCGTAAATTTGAGCATACAATTTATCAATGAATCCATTCCCAAAACCACTCTACAAAGACAGCCCCCATTTTCAAGAATTTTGGAACAATGGAAACGGTAAAAAATTAATAGAATGGACAAACGCAGAAGTTTCTTTTCAAAATTTTGAAAAAAATGCTACCAATTATTATTTAGTTGATGAATTGGGCGATGAAGTTGTAAAAGAAATCTACTTCAAAAATTCCTTTCCCGAAGCTCAAAAAATCATCAGTTCTTACCTCAAAAATGGCGTAAAAGAAAGCGACGAAATTCCAGAATCCGTAAAAAATTTATTTCTACAAACTCAAAATGTTCCAGACTGGGTAGATTATGAATTGATGGAATATGGTGCAGAATTATGCCGAAGAGTGGGTATTGATGCATTGATTTCGCTTCGAGATTACAGTTTGATGGGCGGTTATGATTATGCACACCTCAATAAACCACTTCTTGCAACCGGTTTACTCCAAAAAGGTGCTTTGAAAAGGCTTTCAGACACTTTAGAATTTTGGATTCACGCAACCCGCGAAAATGCACTGCAAATTTCTGGAAAAGGTTATGAATATTGTATAAAAACAAGATTAATCCATTCTTACGCTCGTCTTTCCATTAAAAAACACCAGCCAAATTGGGATGTAGAAAACTGGGGAGAACCCATCAATCAATGGGATATGATGGCAACTTATATCGGTTTTTCTTTAGTGTTTTTGCACAGTTTAAAAAAATTAGGACACGAAATTTCTGAAAAAGAAGAAGCAGGATTATTTCTACTTTGGAAATATGTGGGCTATCTAATAGGAATTCCGCCAAATATAATGGCAGAAAATAAAAAAGAAGCTACAGAAAAATTTTATCATTGGACAAGCGTTCAACCTTGTGCAGATGCAGATTCTACACAATTGGCTTTATCATTATTAAATGAATCTTTGGAAAATCCGATGTTGAAATTTCAGTTTCAAAGGAAATTTTTGAAATATTTGCATATCAGTTGTACATTATTTCTTTTGGACGATGCTACTTGCGAAAGATTGAAGATTCCAAAAATTCTATTTAAAAATTGGTTCCCAAAATCCAGAGTTTTTTATAATCAAAATATTCGTACGAGAATTTCCAGAGAAAAGCAAATTGCTAAAGGAAATAAAGAACAATTGCAAGTTTTAAAAGATTATCAAAAGATAAAACACAGCAAAATTCAACATTAAAAAATTAAATAATTTTTTAAAAAACATACTTACCAAAAAAATAGATTTTCTTCTTAAAATTTCTTATTTTTGATGAAAATAAAAGCAAAAAATGGCAAAATCAGACGATAGCAAAGAAGACAAAAAAGCAGAAGAAAAGAAAAAAGCACTTGCATTAGTACTAGAAAAACTAGATAAAACCTACGGAAAAGGTACCGTAATGACTTTGGGTGACGATTCTGTAGACGATTCTATAGAAGTTATTCCTTCCGGATCTCTTGGTTTAGATATTGCACTTGGAGTTGGTGGATATCCAAGAGGAAGAGTAATCGAAATTTATGGTCCAGAATCTTCTGGAAAAACTACACTTACGCTTCATGCAATTGCAGAAGCTCAAAAAGCAGGTGGAATTGCAGCATTTATTGATGCAGAACACGCTTTTGATCGTGGTTACGCAAAAAAATTAGGAATAAATTTAGATAGTCTTATTATTTCTCAACCAGATAATGGTGAGCAAGCTTTGGAAATTGCGGATAATTTGATTCGTTCTGGTGCAATTGATATTGTGGTGATAGATTCTGTTGCAGCACTTACTCCAAAAGCTGAAATAGAAGGCGAAATGGGAGATTCTAAAATGGGATTGCATGCAAGATTGATGTCTCAAGCTTTAAGAAAATTAACAGGAACTATTTCTAAAACCAAATGTACCGTAATTTTCATTAATCAATTAAGAGAAAAAATTGGTGTAATGTTCGGGAATCCAGAAACTACAACTGGTGGAAATGCTTTGAAATTTTATGCTTCTGTGAGAATAGACATTAGAAAAGCAAGCCAACCGATAAAAACTGGCGACGAAGCTGTAGGAAGCAGAGTGAAAGTAAAAATTGTGAAAAATAAAGTAGCTCCACCATTCAAAATGGCAGAATTCGACATTATGTATGGGGAAGGAATTTCTAAAATTGGAGAAATATTAGATGCAGCAGTAGATTTAGAAATCGTGAAAAAAAGCGGATCTTGGTTCAGTTATGCAGAATCTAAATTAGGACAAGGTAGAGATGCTGTGAAAGAAGTTCTAAAAGACAATCCAGAATTATCTGATGAAATAGAAGCAAAAATTCGCGAGGCAATAGCTGCGAAATAAAGCAATGGTGAATAGTGAATTTCTTAAATTAAATTTTAAAATTGGAAATCACTTTTTAATAAATTTACAAACCTTTCAAATTATTTTGGAAGGTTTTTTTTTAAAATTAAACACAGAGAAATAGAGGTTTTCCACAGAGAACACGGAAGTTAAAATAACAGTTGAAATTACGTATTTTCTTTTGCGAAATCTCTAAACACTCCGTGAAAACTCCGTTTCTCCGTGGTTAAAAAAGAAATAAATCATTACCTTTGAGAAAATAAAAACCCAAATGATCTCTGTTTATCAATTAAAACCCAAGTTTCAGCAATTACTGCAGCCAATTTTGATTTTTTTAAATAAAAGAAAAATAACTGCCAATCAAATCACGGTTGCATCTATTATATTATCCGTAATAATTGGCGTACTTTTTTGGAATTCAGATCGTTACAATTGGTTTTTCCTCAGTTTGCCAATTGGTCTTTTATTGAGAATGGCTCTTAATGCTTTAGATGGAATGATGGCTCGTAAATACAATCAAATGACTAAGTTAGGTGAGGTTTTGAATGAAGTTGGCGACATTTTTTCGGATTTTATCCTATTTTTTCCATTAATAAAATTTCAACCAGAAAGTTTATATTTAATCGTTGGGTTTATCGCACTTGCTATCATCAATGAATTTGCAGGCTTACTCGGAAAAGTGGTTGGAAAAAATCGCCGTTATGAAGGTCCAATGGGAAAAAGTGATCGTGCTTTATTGTTTGGAATTTATGGGATTATCATGTTTTGTGGCGTTCAAATTTCAGATTATTCGGGATATATTTTTGGGGTAATTATTTTACTACTTCTTTTTAGCACATTTACTCGACTTAAGAAAGCGTTAAATGAAGATTGAAAAAAACAATTCAACCAATAAATTTGCAGATGTCCCGCTCCGAGTGAAAACTTGGGTGTACATTATTTTAGTTTTTTCTGCAGGGATTTCTCATCCCATTTTGATGAATTTTTTTGTTTCTTGGATAGGATTTCAAGTTATTTTTGAATTTTTAAGAATGTTCAAAATAAACAAACTACAATACATTTTTCCTATTATTTTAGCTATTTTTCTGTTTGTTTCTTTCCATTTTTTAGATTTTCAACGTTTTTTATATACTATTATAATTTTTGCAACAGCATCTGTTTTCCTCTTTTTTATTTTAAAAACTACATACAAACAATTATTCGGAATTGCACTCGGTTTACTGATTTCATTATTTGTTTTCCCACACTTATTTTTTATAAGAGAATCGCAATTTGGAGTAAAAGCACTCCTGTTTTTGGTTTTAATTACAGAAGTAAATGATGTTTTTCAATATTTAATGGGCAAATTTTTCGGAAAGCATAAAATTACGCCAATAATAAGCCCAAATAAAACTTGGGAAGGCTTTGTTGGTGGAGTTTTCCTTACCCTAATTTTAAGTAATATCTTAGGGAGTTTTCTACTGCCTTTCGGAATTTTAATCAATTCAATTTTAGGATTACTATTGGGAATATTTGGTTTTTTTGGAGATATTTTCATGTCTTTTATCAAAAGAAAAGCAGCTATAAAAGACACTGGAAATTTACTTCCTAGTCATGGTGGTTTGTTAGATAGAATGGACAGTCTTCTTATAAACGCTCCTCTTTTTTTCTGGATTTTACCATTTATTTCACAATTTTAGAATGGTAGTTAAACCATTTCAAACAGCATTTATTTTGTCTGGTGGTGGAACTCGACTAATGATTTATTTAGGAATGTTGGCAGCATTAGAAGAGCTGAATAAAAAGCCAGATGTGCTTATTGCAACTTGTGGCGGTGCTTTTGCTGCAACGGTTTTCAATACTTTTCCTAATCATTTGCAGAGAAAAGAATTTTTAAAATCTGAAGAATATTTCAATTTCATATCCAATGTAAAACTATCCAAAGAACGAAAGCTCTCAAAAATTGGTTTTTTTACGCTAAAGAAAATTTTTGAAAATAGAAATGCTCCTTTTTTAGAAAATATATTTGATGATTATTTGGTAGAAATCACACAAAATTTGGAAGAACTATTTCCTGATTTACAAAACACTCTATTTTCACAAGAAATTCCAACAATTATAATAGGTTCGGAAGTTTTATACGAGCCAAAAAATTGTGGCAAAAATAGAAATAATCAAAAATTATATCAAAAAACAATTTTTACGGATATAGAAACTGCGGGTAAAATTGATTTAGAAAAAATAAAAAACCCAGAAGAAATCATTAAAAATACAGCTGTTTCTGAAAACATAAAATTAAACACAAGCTTTTCTTTGTTGCAAAGTGCAAGAATTTCAATGTCTGATATGTTTTATATTGCTCCTTATTTTTCGCAAGGAAAATATTTTGCAGGTGGAGCAATAGATTTAATTCCTATAGAATTTGCAAAAGAAATTGCTAAAAAAGTAATTATCGAAAAAAAACAATTGTACAGCTTGGCAGAAGAAGCATTAGTACGTTCTGTTTTTGGATATAGTGGAAACAAACGATTAATAGAAATTTCAAATCAAATTATTGATTATCAGATTGATACTACTTTTATTAAAAAGGATTTGAAAGGACATTATTTAAAGAAATGCATCAACTGGAAAAAATTTGAAATTGCGTTTAGTCAATCAAAATCGTATCAAGCATTCCGTACTGATATGGATTTTCAGTGGGAATATGGATTTCAACAAGTCATTAAAAGTTTTTCTATAAAGAATTAACTAATTTTAAAAATTCTAATTTTACAAAAATAATTCCTTTCTATTGATGACTATTTTTATTGCAGGTGGAACTTCGGGTATCGGTTATTCTTTGGCAAAACACTATTGTTCGAAAGGCTTTCGTGTAGGTATTTGCGGAAGAAATATTGCTCGTGTTCCAAAAAATAATTATACCAATTTAGAAATTTACGAAGCAGATGTTAGTCTTATGTTTTCATTGGATATGGCAGTTAAAAAATTCCTTATAAAAGATGAAATTTTAGATTTATTTATCAATTGTACAGGCAGTTACGCAGAAGATGTTGCAGGAAAAATAAGCTATGAAGAAGCAGAACAAATGTTGAAAACCAATATTTTGGGAACCATCCATTGTTTAGAAGTTGCGAGAATAGCAATGAAAAATCAAAAAACAGGACAAATTGCCGTTATAGCTTCGGTTTCAGGTATTTTGAATTATGAAAACTCAAGTCTTTACACCAAAACGAAACGTGCAGTAATTCAAATTGCAGATTCCTATCATCGTGCTTTGCAACCATTTGGAATATCCGTTTCTACAATTGCTCCAGGATATATAGATACACAAAAACTAAGGGAATTGAATGCTCATGATTTAAGCAAAAAACCCTTTGTTATAGATATAGATTCTGCTACAAATCTAATTGTAAAAAGCATTGAAAACAGAAAAAAACTATATATTTTTCCTAAAAAAATGAAATGGATGATGAAATTCTTATCCCTTTTCCCTTCTTTTATTCTCAATTTAATCATGTTCAAAAAGGCAAAATGGATGAAAAACCAATAAAATTAGTAGAAAAACTGAAATCGTTTGTATTATGTGCAATCGTTTTCACGTTGATCTATAATTTCACAGCGTGGTACAGTTCTACATTAGATTTTGTTCCCTCATTTGTCTTCAATTTTGAAAAACAAATGCCTTTTATTTCGTATTCTATACTTCCTTATTTTACGAGTAGTTTGTTTTTCTTGCTCGCTTTTTTATATTGTAAAACCAAAGTAGAATTATATATTTTAAGAAATAGAATACTTTTAATTTCAGGCATTGCAGGAATTTGTTTTCTCGTATTTCCATTAAAATTTTCTTTCATAAAACCAGAGCCTTCAGAAGAAATTTTTCAACTGCTTTTTCAATTTTTAAAAGAAATAGATTCGCCATTCAATCAATCGCCATCTTTGCATGTTACTTTTGCACTTATTTTCTGGTCTGTTTTTAGAAATTTAAAATCAAATTGGCGTCATATTGTTGCGTTTTTGCTTTTGATAATGGCACTTTCTACACTCACTACTTTTCAGCATCATTTGTTAGATATTATTTCGGGAGCTATTTTGGCACAATTTGGTTTTATAGTTTTTCCAATTCAGAAAAATAATTTCCAATTCAGAAATTTTCATATTGCAAATTATTATTTCCTTTTTGCTTGGTGCAATTTGCTTGTAACGCTCTTGTTAATAGAATTTTATGGAAGATTTTGGATTATACTACTTTGGCTTACTTTTTTACTTTTTACATTAGGATTTCATTATCAAAAAAACAACATACATTTTCTTAAAAATCGTTTTGGAAAAATTAATTTATTTAAAAAAATAGTCTATTTTCCTTATTTAATGACGTATTTGGCTTTTTGGAAACTACTTATAAAAAACAAAGAACCGAAAAAAATTATTCCTCAAATTTATATTTCATCGATGTTGGATGCCGTAGCAATTCAAAAATTCAAATTTAATAAAGATACTTTCGTTTATGATTTATCTGCTGAATTGCAAGAAAATAGCTTGATTATAAAAGAAGCCAATTATTTTTGTAATCCATTTTTAGACATCGGAACATTTAATACAGAACAAACCAAAAAATTAGTTTTAGAAATTACAGAGCAATATAAAAAGCTTCCAAAGCAAGGGAAAATTTTAATTCATTGCACAATGGGCT
>CAXYUO010000116.1:0-7924 GCA_964292185.1 uncultured Frigoriflavimonas sp. | reverse complement strand
CGTGTGGTGTTGAGCATATTCGGAGAGTTTTTTGCTTCCACATTATCATAAGGCGAATACGATTTTATATAAAGGTAATATTCTTCGTCGTTTGGATTTCCCCATTCGTCATATTCTCCAGTTGTCAACGGAATTGTATCGTCTAACATCGTGGTAACCACATCTACAAACGGAACTTGTGCCACAATTCCATTAAATAAATTGGGTTCCATATTGATGATTGTTCCCATCAAAAGTCCACCTGCACTTCCTCCCATTGCATAAAGATGCTTTTCTGAGGTGTAATTTTCATCAATTAAAAATTTTGCAGCATCTATAAAATCGAAGAAAGTGTTTTTTTTGTGAAGCATTTTTCCATCTTCATACCAATGTCTTCCCAAATATTCTCCTCCTCGAATGTGTGCAATTGCATAAACAAAACCTCTATCGAGCAAAGATAATCTTACGTTTGAAAAACTTGCATCTACAGTATGACCATAGCTTCCGTAACCATAAATTAGCAGTGGAGTATTGGCAGATTTTTCTGTATTTTTATGATAAACCAATGAAATAGGAATTTTAGAATTTCCATCTCTGGATTTTGCCCAAATTCTTTCGCTGATGTAATTTTTTTTATCAAATTTGCCGCCCAAAACCTCTTGTTCTTTTAGTAATTCGCTTTTTTGGGTTTCCATATTGTACTCTAAAGTAGAAATTGGTTGTTGCAAAGAAGTGTATCCGTATCGAAGCGTGTTTGTATTAAATTCTAAATTTAAACCGATAAAAGCAGTGTAAGTTGGCTCGTTAAATTCTAAATAATGAGAAGAGTTGTCTTTATTATTAATTATTTTTATTTGCAAAAGACCATCTGTTCTTTCTTCGAGAACAAGATAATTTTTAAAAATTTCAAAACCTTCAAGCAAAGTATTTTCACGATGAGGTATAAGATCTTTCCAATTTTCTATTCCAGGATTTTCTACTTTCGTTTTTACGAGTTTAAAATTTGTAGAAGCGTTTGCATTGGTAATGATGTAAAAATCGTCTTCGTAATGTTCTACTGCATATTCTAAATCGTCTGTTCTAGTTTGTAGAATTGTCCATTCTGCCAAAACATTGTTTGAAGGTATGAAACGATGCTCATCTGAAATAGAACTAGAACTTGCGATGAAAATATACTCTTGAGATTTAGTTTTATAAACATTTACGTCAAAAGTGTCATCTTTTTCATGAAAAACCAGAATATCTTGAGAAGAATCTGTTCCCAATTGATGACGAAATACCTGAAATGCACGCAAATTTTTATCTTTCCTCACATAGAAAACATGTTGATTATCATTTGCCCAAATTGCTTTTCCGGTTGTATTTGGAATTTCATCTTGAAAAACCTCTCCAGTTTTCAAATTTTTGAAACAAAGTGAATAGATTCTTCTGCCAACAAAATCTGTAGAATATGCAAGAAGCTCATTATTTGAACTTACGGATCCGCTTCCAACATCAGCAAATTTTTTGCCTTCTGATATAGAATTTACATCAAGAATTATTTCTTCAATATTTTCTAAACTTTGATGTTTTCTGCAAAATATTGGATATTCTTTTCCTTTTTCATATCGAATGATGTACCAATATTCATTAAAAAAATAGGGCAAAGATTCATCATCTTTTTTGTAACGAGCTTTCATTTCCTCGAACAAAGTATTTTGAAAATCTTCTGTTTCTGCCATTATAAAATCGCAATATTGGTTTTCTTCTTCCAAATAAGCAATTACTTCAGGATTTTCTTTTTCTTTCAGCCAGAAATAAGAATCTACTCTGGTTTCTCCATGTAATTCTAACGGATGGTCTATTTTTTTTGCTTGTGGAGCTTTCATTAATTTAATTTTAAAATAAAAAAACCATCTTTTCTAATAAAAAGAAAAGACGGTTTTTAGTAAATTAAGAGAAATTTATTTATTTAAATCTCTGATGTATTTTTCTATTGCCATTGTCATAGATGGAGTTTCTTTGCTTGGTGCCATAATATCAATACGGAAACCAGCTTCTATAGCAGCATTTTGAGTGGTGTTACCAAAAACAGCTATTTTAATATTTTTTTGTTCGAAGTTTTTAAAATTCTCTTGAAGGGATTTTATTCCATTTGGAGAGAAAAACACGAGCATATCATAATCTTGAATTGCAATATCAGATATATCCGAAGATACAGTTTTGTACATTACAGCTCTAGACCATTCTACTTCAGATTTTTCCATAGTATTGATGATGTCTGCACTTGTAACTTCCGAAGATGGTAATAAATATTTTTCTGAAGGGTATTTTTTAAACAATGGGAGTAAATCTGAAAACAGTTTTTCGCCATAGCTAATTTTTCTTTTTCTGTAGATAATGTGCTTTTGTAGATAATTGGCAATTGCTTCAGATTGGCAAATGTATCTCATAGAATCTGGTACAGAAAATCTCATTTCTTCTGCTAATCTGAAATAATGATCTACTGCATTTCTACTGGTGAATATAATACCAGTGAAAGTAGAAAGGTCTATTTTCTGAGCTCTAAGATCTTTGCTTTCTACAGATTCTACATGAATAAAAGGTCGAAAATCAATCTTTATTTTTTCCCTTTTTGCCATCTCTAGGTATGGAGAAGACTCATTTGGTTCAGGCTGAGAAACTAAAATAGATTTTATTTTCATACGGAAGTGTCTTATATAAATATCAATTTCCAAAGAGCTAAAACAGGTGCTATTTGGAGCGTGCAAATATACAAAATTTTATAATACCATGAGAATGGTAAAACATTGTTCTTATTAAAAAGGTAATAAAGGTTTTTGAAAACCAATGCAATAAATGATAAATAGAGGTAAACTTCTAAAGCTATTCTAGAATCTATCATATAAAATTCTCCTTTAAATGGCAATTCTAAAAAATATTGAAAATAACATAAAACAACCAAAAGAAAGGATAGAATGAAGTAAAACTTGCTGTTTGTATAACAAAACAATTTCCAATTATTACCTGCTTCTAATGTTTGAAAAAAAAGAAAACTTAAAAAAGATTTTATTAAATAAAATGTACTTATAACCAATAAACAAAAGCCAAAATTGCTTAATTGATAACCTAATATTTGTAACTCATCAAAAGGTTCAGGAATTACTGGCAAATAATTTGCTCCTAAAGTAGAAAGTAGAAAAGTAGTAATAATGCCAATTACTGCATAATTTTGGAATACATTGCTGGTTTCCGAAAAATCTTGAAGCACAAAAGATTTGATACTTGCATCTCTCTGAAGTATATTTAATAAAAATAAATACAAAATTGTACAGAATAGCAATACAAAAACTACCCAATCATGTGTTTCAGGTAGTCTAATGCTATTTGTAAAAATGAATAATAAGTACAAAAGATTTTTTTGCAAAAGTAAAGATTATTTTAAAGAATAAATAAAGGAAACTACAAATAAACTATATTTGCATGCTAGAAATGAAGAAACTCGTAATCATACCAACCTACAACGAAAAAGAAAATATAGAAAATATAATTTCCGCAGTTTTCTTGTTGAATCAAGATTTTCATATTTTAGTAGTAGATGATAGTTCTCCTGATGGAACTGCAGATATTGTTAGAAAATTACAAGAAGAGAATCATCATCATCTTCACCTTTCTGTAAGAAAAACAAAAGATGGCTTAGGAAAAGCGTATTTGCATGGTTTTAGTTGGGCATTGCAAAATAACTACGACTATATAATAGAAATGGATGCAGATTTTTCTCACAATCCAGAAGATTTACCAAAATTATTTGATGCCTGCCAAAATGCAGATATGACGATTGGTTCTAGATATTCTAGAGGCGTAAATGTTGTAAATTGGCCAATGGGAAGAGTTTTGCTTTCCTATTTCGCATCTAAATACGTGCGTTTTATCTTAGGAATACCAATTAGCGATACAACTGCAGGTTTTGTGTGTTTCTCCAGAAAAGTTTTAGAAGAAATAGGTTTAGAAAGAGTGAAATTGAAAGGATACGGTTTTCAAGTAGAAATGAAATACCGAGCTTTCAAAAAAGGATTTAAAATTGTAGAAGTACCCATTATTTTTACAAATAGAGAACTTGGTGAAAGCAAAATGCATGGTGGAATAATTGGTGAAGCTATTTTCGGAGTGTTAAATCTTAGATGGAAATCTTTATGGAACAATTTATGAGAAAATTTATCATTTTTTCTGTACTCATGGTTTTTTTTGGGTGTCAGAATTTCATAGATAAACCAAAAAATCTTTTGTCGGAAAAGCAAATGGCAGAAATTTTGGCAGATTTTGCATTAAATGATCAAGCTTCAACCTATAATCCAAGCGGAAATTTAGAAATAGGGACTAGGTATATTTTAAAAAAATACAAGGTAACGCCAGAAGATTTTTCAGATAGCTATAAATATTATATTGTTGAAAAAAAAATAACAAATATTGTAAATCTTTCTCAAGACATTATAAAAGAAAAACATCCAGAAGCAGGTGTTTATATAGAAAATAAAGAAAAGGAGAATAAAAAACTGCCTCCGATATCAAGATAAATTTTATGCAGCAATTTTTTGAAATACAGAAAACCAGTGAAGGTAAAGCTAGAGCAGGTTATATTTATACAGACCATGGAAAAATAGAAACACCTATTTTTATGCCAGTAGGAACCGTAGCTTCTGTGAAAACCGTTCATCAAAGAGAATTAAAAGACGATATAAAAGCACAAATAATTCTTGGAAATACCTACCACTTATATTTAAGACCAGGTATGGAAGTAATGGAAAATGCTGGTGGTTTGCACAAATTTATGAATTGGGATTTGCCAATTCTTACAGATTCTGGTGGTTACCAAGTTTTTTCACTTTCCAAAACCCGGAAAATGTCGGAAGAAGGTGCGAAGTTCAAATCTCATATAGATGGAAGTTATCACATGTTTTCGCCAGAAAAATCAATGGAAATTCAGCGTCAAATAGGCGCAGATATTCTCATGGCTTTTGATGAATGCACACCTTATCCTTGCGATTATCATTTAGCAAAAAAATCGATGAAACTCACGCATAGATGGTTGAAAAGATGCATAGATTGGTGTGATAATAATGAAGAATTATACGGCTACAAACAGCATTTGTTCCCGATTGTGCAAGGTTCTTGCTATTCTGATTTAAGAAAAATTTCTGCAGAAGTTATCTCAGAATCCAATTGTGTAGGAAATGCAATTGGCGGACTTTCAGTTGGTGAACCTGAAGAAGAAATGTACAGAATTACAGATGAGGTTACAGATGTATTGCCAAAAGAAAAACCACGATATTTGATGGGAGTTGGTACACCTTGGAATATTTTGGAAACTATTGGTTTAGGTATAGATATGCTAGATTGTGTGATGCCAACAAGAAATGCCAGAAATGGAATGCTTTTTACTTGGAATGGCGTAATGAACGTGAAAAATGAGAAATGGAAACAAGATTTTTCTCCTTTAGATGAGTTTGGAACAAGCTATGTAGATGCAGAATATTCTAAAGCGTACGTTCGTCATCTTTTTATTTCTAGAGAATATTTAGGAAAGCAAATTGCTTCTATTCATAATCTTGCTTTTTATTTAGATTTGGTGAAAGTAGCGCGAGAACACATTGTTGCAGGAGATTTTTACGAATGGAAAAAAAGTATTGTTCCTATACTTCGCCAAAGATTATAATTATTTTTGAATTAAATAAACCACTATATTTCACTCATTATTTTTGATGAAAATTTTAGATAAATACATATTAAAAAAATACTTTGGCACATTTGCATTTATGCTTTTGTTGCCTTCTATTGTCATTTTGGTAATAGATGTGCAAGCAAAAGCGCCTAGATTACAAGAAAACGGTTTTACGGTTACTTATTTCTTATTAAATTATTACCCTTTTTGGATTATCTATCTCATCATGACATTTATGTCTATTTTGATTTTTATTTCTGTTATTTATTTCACTTCCAGAATGGCAAATAATACAGAAATTGTAGCATTTGTAAGTAGTGGAGCAAGTTTCCATAGGTTTGCAAAGCCCTATTTTTTCGCATCATTATTTATAGCTTTATGTTCTTTAGCTGTAAATCATTACGTTTTACCTTGGGCAAATATTCAAAAAAATGAATTAGAACCGTTTACGTATAACGCTATGAATAGGGAGAAAATTCTCGGTAATGCAAGTCTTTCTTCGCAATTATCGCCTCATGAATATATTTTTATTTCGAGTTATAATAAGAAAGAAAATCGTGGTTCAGGTTTTACTTATCAAAGATTCGATAAAAATAAAAGACTTACCTATCAACTTAATGCTGCAGAAGTAAGCTGGGATATTAAGAAAAACACATTTGCGTTTAATAATTTTTACGAAAAAACAATTCTAAAAGATGACACCGAAAAACTTAACAATGGTGCAATTACCTACAAAAGTTTCGGACATCCACCAGAAGAATTATTTCCAAATGAACTTTTGGGGCAAACCAAAATCACTCCAGATTTACTCGTTTTTATAGAAAGAGAAAAACAAAAAGGAAACGCAAACCTAAATACCTATCTAAACGAACTTCATCAAAGAACTTCTATGCCAGTTTCTATAATTATACTCACGTTTTTGGCACTTTCTTTATCTTCACAAAAAAGACGTGGAGGTTTAGGTTCAAATTTAGCAATTGGTATCACGCTCGCATTTGTTTTTGTGTTTTCTTTTGAAGCATTAAAAGTGGTTTCTGCAAATAAAACAATCTCTCCATTGCTTGCAATGTGGATTCCAAATATGGTTTTTGGTCCGCTTGCTGCAATTTTATATTTCAAAAGAGCCAATCAATAAAGCATTTGGATTTCTTTGTGGTAGAACTTTTTCAGGCCATCTTTTTCTAATTCAATATAGATAAAACCGTGCTCATCAACATTTTTTATGATGCCATTTTGTCTTGAATTATTTATTTCAAATACAGCAACTTTATCTTTTTTAAATAAAACTTTTTCATACTTTTCTAGAATATTTTCTCCATTGTTTTCAGACAGAATAGCATTTTCAAAATAAGAAGATAAATTCTCAGAAATCGAGTGCAAATCATAATCTTGCCTTGTTTCTACTTTCAAAGAGCTTGCACTTGGTAAATTTTCAAAATCCATTTGCAATACATTGATGCCAAAACCAATGATGAAATAATTTGAACCAGCAACCTTATTTTTTTCAATTAAAATTCCTGCTATTTTCTTATTATTGATTATTAAATCATTTGGCCATTTTATTGCAACATTTGTGTTTGTCAATTTGGCTACAAAATTCCTTAAAACCAATGCGGTATAAAAATTGAATAAGGAATCGGACATTCTTACAAGATTTGTAGGAAGAGCTATAGAAAATGCAATATTCAAGTTTTTCAGACTTTCCCAAGAATTACCATATTGCCCTCGTCCTTTTTTTTGATGAAAAGTATAAATCCCAAAAACATCATCTTTGTTGCTGGTAATCAATGGTATAATGCTATCGTTTGTAGATAAACAATCTTCAAAGTAAGTTAATTTCATGAAACAAAATAAGGTTTTAGTGTTTTCGCCAAGTGAAAGTAAAGAAAAAAGAATAAATTTGCATATTATATAAAGAATAAATGAGTAATAAGATAGATAAACAAGTATTAGTAGATCAAATAGTATCTTCCATACAAGACGTAAAAGGAGAAGATATCATGATTTTTGATCTTACAGGAATAGAAAATTCTGTAGCAGAAACTTTCATTATTTGCAGCGGAAATTCAAATACACAAGTATCTGCAATTTCTGGAAGCATAGAAAAACAAGTGAGAAACGAGCTTCAAGAAAGACCATGGCATGTAGAAGGTACAGAAAATGCAATGTGGATTTTGGTAGATTATGTTTCTGTAGTGGTACATATTTTCCAAAAAGAAAAACGCGACTATTATGGCATCGAAAGAC
>CAXYUO010000115.1:0-8137 GCA_964292185.1 uncultured Frigoriflavimonas sp. | reverse complement strand
TGGGGAAATCCGTATGATGAAGAATATTATCATTATATAAAATCTTATTCACCTTATGATAATGTGGAAGCAAAAAATTATCCGAATATGCTCATAACCACAGGATTTCACGATTCTCAAGTGCAATATTGGGAACCTGCAAAATGGACTGCAAAATTGCGTGAATTGAAAACGGACGATAATTTGCTTCTATTTAAAACAGACATGACTTCCGGACATGGCGGTGCTTCTGGAAGATTTGAAAGTTTGAAAGAAGATGCTTTGGAATTTGCTTTTTTGTTTAAATTGGAGAATATTGTTAAGTAAATTAAGAGCAAATTCTCATTTTTAATTATTCTTTATTAATTACTAATTACTCATCAAAATATATGACAGACTCCGAACTTTGGAAATACGTAGAAGAATTTTTCGTAGAAAGATTTGATACAGAAAAAAATCCTAGTATAGATACCCTTTTATTTTTAATTGGTGTTCAAGAATTAGGATCTGGCCAACAAAAATACACGAAAGATGATAAGCTAAACATTTTACATATAGCTGTTTGTAGGCTTTTGCAACCTTTTGGTTATTATAAATTCTCGCATTATGATGAGCAAGGCTATCCGCATTTTTCTATTGTAGAAGAAATGCCAGAACTTTTGCCAAATGAGCAACAGATTTTAATAAAAAAAGCAATCATACAATATTTTATTGATGAAAAAATATTTTCTGAAGAAGTTTTAAACACCTTGAAATAATAATATTTTGTTAAAATTGACCGTTTTAAGAAATATTTAACAATATTACGCTGATTTTTTTGTTTTTATATTGTTAAAATGAGTAATTTTAACACTTCAAAATAAATAATCATTAATGAACAATAGATTCATCCCCATAATTTCCGTTTTCATGACGATTTCTTTAATCGTTTTCGTTGCCCTTCAATTCTATTGGTTGAAAGGATATTACGGTGCTTTGGAACAAGAATTCGCGAACAATGTGCATGATGCTCTAGAAAATACCGCGAAAAAAGTAAACGAAGTAGAACTAGATAAATATTACGCTAAATATGACGATTTTAATAAAGATTTTATCGCTAATAAAAGCAAAACAAACTCCATAAAAGTACAATCTGTAGAAGATAAAGAAGGCAAAAGACAAATCACAGCTTACGAAAACATTATAGACGAAAAAGGTATTCCTATTACAAAAACAGGAGATACATTTAACCTGAAAAAAGTATATACGGATGAATCTTTAATGAATATTAAAAAAAATAAAAATACTCCAACATTACTTACGCCAGAAATAAATAGTGATTTAGAAAGTGGCGAATTTCAAATGCGTGAATTTGCAAATGTATCTGCTGCAACACTTCCTGCCGAAAAAAGAGTTGAAGAAAAAGTACTAGATAGCATCTTGAAAAAAGAACTAAAACTTGCCGGAATAGATACCAGATTTGGTTTCGGAGTTATAGGAAAAGAAAATAAAGTTTCTAAAGTGGCTAATAAAATTTTCAAAGATCAAAAAGATGAAAATTTTTACACTTATCCACTGTTTACCGACAATAAAGACAGAACCTTATTCACACTTTCGGTAGTTTTTCCAAGAAAAGACTCCTCATTAGCAAAAACTAATTTACCAATGCTTTTGGGAACTTTCATGTCTTTGCTTACCATATTAGGAATTTATATTATTTCTATTAATTACATGATGCGACAGAAAAAAATAGCCGAAGTGAAGACAGATTTCATCAATAATATGTCGCATGAATTCAAAACTCCTTTAGCTACCATTTCTGTAGCAACAGATTCTTTGGCAAATGATAAAATTGCAACCAATCCAGAAAAAGTGAAATATTATTCTGGCTTGATAAAACAAGAAAATCTGAGGATGAAAAAGCAGGTAGAAAACGTGCTAAACATGTCTAAACTAGAGAGAAATGAGGTGAAATTATTTTTAAAAGAAGCCAACGTTCGAGATATTATAAAAGAAGTAAGCACCTCTTTCGGTTTAATTTTATCTCAAAGAAACGGAACTTTAACTCAAGAATTTCAAGGTGAAAAATACCAATTTAAAGTAGATGAATTTCATATTTCAAATGTTCTAATCAATCTTTTGGATAATGCGAACAAATATTCTCCAGATTCTCCAGAAATAAAAATATCAACAAAAAACGAGGGGAATTGGTATGTAATTAATGTAGAAGATAAAGGAATGGGAATGGAATTAGAAAATAAAGTTAGAATTTTTGAAAAATTTTTCCGAGAAGAAACAGGAAATATCCACAATGCAAAAGGGCAAGGTTTAGGACTTTCCTACGTGAAAAAAATTATTGAACTTCACAAAGGTCAAGTAATTGTAGAATCTAAAAAAGGAGAAGGAAGCAAATTCACCATAAAATTACCAATGGCATAAAAAATTAATAATTAGCAATTAATATTGAAATGATTATGGATAAATTCATTGTAAAAGAAAATCCTATCAGAAACAAATCTTTTGATTTCTCTGTAAGAATCATCAATCTTTATAAAACATTAATTGGCGAACGCAAAGAAAACACAATGGCAAAACAGCTTTTGAGATGTTCTACTTCTATTGGAGCAAATATCGAGGAAGGAGTTGCTGCTTTTAGCAAGAAAGAATTCATTTTTAAATTTCAGATTTCTTACAAAGAAGCTTTTGAAAGTTATTATTGGATAAAATTGCTTTACAAAACAGATTATATCAATCAAAAAGAATTTGAATCTTTGGAAAAAGACATTCAGGAAATCATAAAAATACTAACAAGTATATTAAAAACAACAAAACAAAATAATAACAACAATTAAAGAGAATTTAATTATTCATTTTTAATTATTAATTACATTAAGATATGAGCAATAGAATATTATTAGTAGAAGACGATCAAAGTTTCGGCGCAGTTTTGAAAGATTACCTAAGCATCAA
The DNA here is from genome assembly GCA_964292185.1 of uncultured Frigoriflavimonas sp. Taxonomy (GTDB): domain Bacteria; phylum Bacteroidota; class Bacteroidia; order Flavobacteriales; family Weeksellaceae; genus Frigoriflavimonas. The sequence continues at coordinate 5,209 of CAXYUO010000115.1, read as the reverse complement.
TAATTTCGAAGTTACACTTGCTGTAGATGGAGAACAAGGATTAAAAGAATTTACAGAAAACGATTTCGATATCTGTATTTTTGATGTAATGATGCCAAAAAAAGACGGATTTTCTTTAGCAGAAGACGTGAAAAAAATTGATAAGAATGCTCCAATTATTTTCTTGACAGCAAGAAATATGAGAGAAGATATCTTGAAAGGTTACCAACTTGGAGCAGATGATTATATCACAAAACCATTTGATACAGAGCTTTTGTTATATAAAATTAAAGCAATTCTGCAAAGAAGCACAACCATTGAAGATGATGAGCAAGAACAATTTAAATTGAGTAATATTTATTTTGATTCCATGCTTCGTCAATTAAAAGTGAACGAAGAAAACTACAAACTTTCTCCAAAAGAAAACGAACTTTTGAAGCTACTTTGCCAACATAGAAACGATTTTATGCCAAGAGATCTTGCATTAAGAAAAATCTGGAAAAAAGAAAACTATTTCACCGCGAGAAGTATGGATGTTTACATCGCAAAATTGCGTAAATACCTGAAAGAAGACGAAGGTTTAGAAATTATCAATGTTCACGGAGAAGGTTTTAGACTTTTAGTGAAGAATTAACATCAATTTTTAAAGACATAAACCCATGTTTATTGATTTATTTAAATTTTGTAAATTTGAACCATGATAAAAAATTTTAAGAAAAATATATTAGCATTTTCAGCAATTATATTGTTTGCAATGTCTTGCTCACAATCTAAAGAAATAACACCAACAATTATAGAAGGCGAAACTGCTTCTAATACAGCAGAAACAACTACACAAGTTCCTAATTCTGCAATTACAGAAATGCCAAACACTTCTGCAAATCCTGTTACAAATACTGCAACACCTATTACTGTAAATCCAAATTCTGCAGCAACCGTGCAAGCAAAACCACAAGTAGCAAAAGGCATGAATCCTGCACATGGAGAACCAAATCATAGATGCGATATTGCAGTTGGAGCACCATTAAATTCTCCAAAAGGAAATACGGCAACTCCAGTTCCACAACAATCGGTAACTCCAGTTGCTGCTCCAGTTCCACAATCTGGACCAGTTGCAAATCCAATGAATTTAGCAGTAAATCCTGCTCATGGAGAACCCGGACATAGTTGTGCTATTGCAGTTGGAGCACCTTTTAAATAAAAAAAATAAGTGCAAAAATTTTTTAAAATATCAGCTTTAATTTTGCTTTTAGGATTTTTCTTAATTCCTAAAAGCATTTCTGCTGCACCAATTTTAGAAGATACTTGTTGCACTTCTTCTGATAGCAATTGCTGCAAAAAAGAATCTACACACAAAAAAAAACCTTGTCATTCTAAAGATAAAAAAGATGGAAACAAAGATTGTCATGATTGCCATTCTTGTGCATCTATCGGGTTTTTCGCCAATATCCTACAAGAAAATTTAGTTGAAAAAGATTTTATAAATTTTAAATCTCAACAAAAAACTTCATTTTATCTTGCACCAGAATTTTCTAATCATACTTCCAAAATTTGGCAACCGCCAAAAATAATTTAATTACTATTTTTCTGTTTTTCTGCATTGCATCTAAATTTTAGATTGTATTGTGGATTATTTCAACTTAAATTTTAATTAAATTATTACTAATGAATACATTACAAAAAAGCATTCTGCTTTTCACCATGCTATTTAGCATCATTCTATTTGCTCAAAAAAATACAAAAGAAGAGGTATTTGTGAATGGAAATTGCAATATGTGCAAAACCAGAATAGAAGATGCCGCAAAAAAAGCCGGCGCAAAAACTGCAATTTGGAGTGCAGAAACCAAAAAACTTCTCCTAGAATTTGATCCTGCAAAAAGCTCAACAGCAAAAATTTTACAAAATGTTGCAGATGCAGGACATGACAATCAATTATACAAAACCTCAGCAGAAACCTACGACAATCTTCCTGGTTGCTGTTTATACGATAGAGAAACGCCAATTCCAGCTAAAGATTTAGAACAAAAAAACCTTTCCTATTCCGTGAAAGGACATTGCGGAATGTGCAAAAGCAGAATAGAAGCAACAGCAAAAAAAGCAGGTGCAACTTCTGCAACTTGGGATTTGGAAGCCCAAAGATTGACAATGGAATTTGATAAAAATAAGGTTTCTGCTAAAGAAATTTTGCAGAAAATTGCAGATGTTGGTCATGATAATGAAATGTCTAAAGCGAAAGATGAAACATACGAAGCTTTACCAGATTGTTGTCTTTATGATAGAAAATCAGAATTTCCTGCAATTGGTGAAAAAGTAACCATCGAAAACGGACATGTGAAAAATATTTCTTCTGAAAAAGATGAGCATATCGAAGATGAACACGATCAGAATAAAAAAGAACAAAATATAAAAGGTGTAAAAATTGTAAAAACTCCAAATGCAACTGCTATTAATAAAAATGATGCAGGTCTTACCTTCAATATTTCTGGAAAAGAACTTTTGAAAGCAGCTTGTTGTAATCTTTCTGAAAGTTTTGAAACCAATGCAACCGTAGATGTAGCTTATAGCAACGCAGTTACGGGAACTAAACAATTGAGAATGCTTGGTTTAGACCAAAAATATACTGCACTTACGAAAGAATTGTTACCAGAAATAAGAGGTTTAGCAACAGCTTATGGTTTGAATTTTATACCAGGAAGATGGATTGGTGGAATTCAACTTACAAAAGGTGGAAGCACTGTTGTAAACGGATACGAAAGTATTACAGGACAAATCAACACAGAATTGCTGAAATTTAATGAAAAACCAGAAACCAATCTAAATATTTTCGGAGATTTGAACGGAAGAGGAGAAGTAAATCTTACGCAAACATCTGCTATCAACGAAAAATGGAACCAAAGCATACTACTTCACGGAAATGCAACCACTGCAAAAATGGATTATAACGATGATGGTTTTCTAGATCAACCAACTGGAAGTCAATTGAATGCAGCTTATCTTTTGAATTATAATGATTTAGAAAATTCTGGTTTTGGCTCGCATTTTGGGATTAATTTTTTGAAAGATGAAAGAAATGCTGGGCAAACTGCTTTTAATAATAAATTAGACCAAAGCGAACAAGCAGCTTATGGTGTTGGAATAGACATTTCTAGGTTTCAAGTTTGGAACAAAACAGGATATATTTTCAAAGGAAAACCGTATCAAAGTATCGGTTTTATGAATCAATACACTTACCATCAACAAGATAGCTTTTTTGGATTGAAAGATTATAACGGAACACAAAACACCTTTTATTCTAATTTAATATTTGAAAGTATTTTGGGAAATACCAATCACAAATACAAAGTAGGTGCAAGTTTTCTGTATGATTCTTTTAATGAAAATTACATCAATCAAAATTTTAAAAGAGAAGAAACCGCACCTGGAATTTTCGCTGAATATACGCAAACTGGCACAAAATATACTTTGGTTGCAGGTGCAAGAGTAGATTTTCATAATTTGGCGGGAACACAGTTTTCTCCAAGGTTAAATTTTAAATATGATGTTGCACCAAAAACTATTTTGAGATTATCTGCAGGAAGAGGTTTCCGAACTGCTAATATTTTCGCAGAAAGCCAAAGTTATATGGCATCAAACAGAAATTTAGAAATCATTAATAATAACCGGAATATCTACGGATTGGAACCAGAAATCGCTTGGAATTATGGCGTAAGTTTGCATCAAGAATTTAAAATCTTCAATAGAAAATCTTCCATCGTTGCAGATTTTTTCCGAACAGATTTTCAAAATCAAGTTTTGGCAGATTTAGATATTTCTCCACAGAAATTGGTTTTTTATAACCTAAAAGGGAATTCTTTCGCCAATAGTTTCCAAACGCAATGGGATTTTACGCCTTTCAAAAATTTTGATGTTCGCTTGGCATACAAATATTATCAAGTAGAAGCAGATTACACAACTGGAAAAAGAGATGTTCCTTTTATTTCTAAAAACAGAGGTTTTGCGAACTTTAGTTATGCAACAGATAAAAATGAAAAGCAAGGAAATTGGACTTTTGATACTACCTTAAATTTAGTTGGAAAACAAAGATTACCAGATACAAAAACCAATCCTGCACAGTTTCAATTGCCAGAATATTCTCCATCTTATTTTACGATGAATGCACAAATTGCGAAAAATTTAAATGATAAGATTAGAATTTATTTGGGTGCAGAAAATTTGACAAGCTATACACAAGAAAATCCAATTTTGGATGTGAAAAATCCTTTTAGCAATTATTTTGATGGCGGAATGGTTTACGCTCCAATAATGCCGATCAATGCTTATGTAGGTTTTGATGTAAAGTTTTAAATATTTTATTTAATGAATTATTGCGAATTTTCACAAATTTTATACGTAGATTAGCAGTATAAATTACTGTTATGGTACATGCAAAAAGTAGAAAAGAAGTTTCATTAGATGCTCAAACGCTTTCAATTTTGAAAATACAAGCAGAAAAAGAAGGGAGAAACCTTAAAAATTTCATGGAGCATGTATTAAAATTGCGAGCAAATTCTTTTGAAATTACAGAAGAATACAAATCTATGATGGACGAAATACTTGAAAAGGATGAAAAAGGAGAATTGAATTTTATTTCTGAAGAAGAATTTCGAAATAGATGTAAAAAAAGATGATTTACACTATTAAATTTGAAGAAAATTATTTGTACGATAAAAAAAATAATTTGTACAAATTAAACCGCACTGTTCTAGCCCCTTAAATAGTCGGACAGAATTATAAACAATAAATGTAATAATTTTGTAAGATATGGAACGAAAAAAGTTTAAAACGGAAGAGAAAATCGCAATTCTAAAAGAAGCGAAAGAAAATGGTGTTACTATTACGCTGGAAAAACATTCAATTTATCGCGCCACTTATTATTCCTGGAAGAAAAAACACGATAATATGGGCGAAGAAGGTTTTGTGCATGGACAACTTAAGCGCATAAGGGAATTGGAAAAGGAAAATAGACTGCTGAAAGAAATCATTGTAGAGAAGGATCTGGCAGGAAAATTAAAAGATGAACTGCTAAAAAAGAAGTATGCCTTGGAGAAAAAAAAGCACTCGTAATGCGCTACAACTCACAAGGTTTAAAAAGAGATGTGGCACTACAAATTGCTGGAATTACTAAACACCAGTATTACTACAAGCCAAAGGGAACTAAACAAGGCAGAAAAGCAAGTATAGTTACTCTTAA
>CAXYUO010000114.1:0-8283 GCA_964292185.1 uncultured Frigoriflavimonas sp. | reverse complement strand
GAAAAAGCCATGATGGAATTATGGTTTTGGATGCAGAAAAATATAAAGTTGGAGAAGAATTTGCCCAATATTTTGACGTAGAAAAAGATTTGGTTTATGAAATAGGATTAACGCCAAATAGAACAGATGCAATGTCGCATTATGGTGTTGCAAGAGATTTGAACGCTTATTTGGCGTCCAATCAAATGAAAACTTCTTTCGAAAAATTGAAAAAAACTGCCATAGAATTTGGTGAGGAAAACGATTTCAAAATAGAAGTAGAAGATGCAGAACTTTGCCCAAGATATTTTGGTGCAATTGTAGAAAATGTTACAATTTCAGATTCTCCTGCTTGGTTAAAAAATAAATTAAAAGCGATTGGATTAAGCCCAATAAATAATATTGTAGATATTACAAATTATATTTTGCATGCTTTTGGACAACCTTTGCATGCTTTTGATGCTGATAAAATTGCCAATAAAACGGTAAAAATTGGAACAAATAAACCAGGAACAAAATTCACAACTTTAGATGGTGTTGAAAGAACTTTGAACGGAACAGAAATCATGATAAAAGATGGAATGGACGTTCCAATGTGTATTGCTGGTGTTTTTGGTGGAAATAATTCTGGAGTTTCTTCACAAACTACAACAGTATTTTTAGAAAGTGCATATTTCAATCCGGTTTCCATAAGAAAAGCTGCTAAATTTCATGGTTTAAGTACAGATGCTTCTTTCAGATTTGAAAGAGGAATAGATCCTAATACTACAGAAACTGCCCTTTCTCACGCACTTTCTATGATTTTGGAAATTGCTGGTGGAAGTATAAAAGGTAGTTTGTTGGAGTTTTATCCTAATGAAATTGAAAATCATTATGTAGTTTTTAGATATTCTAAATTAGATCAGATTTTAGGAATAAAAATCCATAGAGAAAAGGTAAAAGAAATTTTGAAACATCTTGAAATTGAGGTTCTTAATGAAATTCAAGATGGTTTAGAACTTTCAATTCCAGCTTATAGAGCAGATGTAACCAGAGAAATAGATGTAATAGAAGAAGTTTTGAGAATTTATGGTTTTAATAAAATAAGTTCTCCTCAGAAAATTTCTTTTACACCTGTGAAAGTAGATTTGGAAGATCAAGATGAATTGGAAAATAATTTTGCAAGATCTTTGCAAAGTTTGGGTTTCAATGAAGTGATGAACAATTCTCTTACTTCTTTAAAAGATGAAACTGATGGCGTGAAAATTCTTAATCCTTTGAGTAACGAGCTTTCTTTCATGAGAAAATCTCTTTTAGAAGGACTTTTGCAAAATGCTGCTTACAATATTAATAGAAAAAGTGCAGATTTAAAATTCTTTGAACTTGGAAAAATATACTTTAAAAAAGAACAATACGAAGAAAGAAAACAATTGGCAATGCTAATTACAGGTAGAAATTCTGCCGAAAACTGGCTGGTTCCGCAATCTACTTCAACTTATTTTAATTTAAAATCTTATCTTCAAGTTTTGTTATCAAGATTAGGTTTAGAATTTGAAGAAAAAAGTGTAGAAGATTACAGATTTTCTGAAGGTTTAGAAATTATTTCAAACGGTAGAACTATTGCAAGAATAGGAAAGGTTGCTGCTCAATTATTGAAAGATGCAGATGTAAATCAAGATTGTTTTTATGCTGAAATAGAAGTTGAAACGGTACAATATTTAAGAAAATCAACTAAAATTAGCTTTCAAAATATTTCAAAATTTAATAAAATTAGAAGAGATTTAGCATTGTTGGTAGATCAAAATATTGCTTATGAAGCAATGAGTTCTAAAGCAAAAAATATTTCGCCATTGATAAAAAGTGTAAATTTGTTTGATGTTTATGAAGGTAAAAATTTACCAGAAAACAAGAAATCTTATGCATTGAGTTTTGAACTTCTTGATGAACAAAAAACCTTAGAAGAAAAAGAAATATCTTCTGTAATGCAAAAATTAATCAAAATGTTTGAAAAAGATTTCGGAGCTGTTTTAAGATAATAGAATAGTTAAAAATTTGATTTAAATCATTTTAGTTTTGAACTTTAATTAACACAATATTAGTAAATTTAAAAAAAATAAAATATGAAAAATATAGCAATAGCATTTGTAGCAATGTTTTTAATTTTTTCTTGTACACCAAGAACAAAACCAGACATAACTTATAACGCTCAACCATCTTTGATAAGAACTTCTTGGGAACTTGCTGATAAAGTTTCAGGAAAAGTTCCAACTTTGATTTTAGAAGAAGGAAAAGTTTCTGGAAATTCGGGTTGTAATAGTTTTTTTGCAGAAGTAAAAGAAATGTCTTCTAATGGAAGTTTAAGTTTTGATAAAATGGGAAGTACAAGAATGATGTGTGCTGCAAAAGAAATGGAAACAGAAAGTTATTTTTTATCTATGCTTTCAAAAGTAAATAAATATAGTGTATCTGGAGAAACATTAGAGCTTTATCAAGATAAATTGCTTCTTTTGAAATTTAATAAAATTAAATAACGGCAAATTTTTTAGATTATTCACAAAAAAAAGGACTCTATAATTAGAGTCCTTTATTATTTTTATGATTATTCAGAATCTTCTTCGTCTTCGTCATCATATTTGTTCAGTTCATCATCACACCATTTGAAGGCTTGTTCTACTACTTTTGTAGCTTCTTCTGCCATAGTTTCTTCATCTTCTCCTTCCAAATCATCAAACCATTCTACTTCTTCTTCTTCCACATTTAGTACAAATCTTGGGTATTCTGTATGCACAACAAATAAATCATCAGGAAAATCTGAATTGTCGGCTAATAAAAACTTTGGTAATTTCATTTTTTTTAATTTTATAACTAGCTCCAAAGGTAAAAAATTTTATTGATATTTATTCTCATCAATTTTAATTTTTTTAATAATTTTAAATCGAGTAAGCGTTGTTTTTTGTAAACTGTCTTTTGGCTTGAAGGTTACGTAGATTTCAGGATTTATCGTACTTATTAATTCTGCCAATTGCATGGAAGGAAGATCATCTTCTTCAACCATGTAAAATTTCAATTTCTTATCTATCAATTTTTCTTTCACAAGAAAATCTTTCATTTTTTGTCTGTTTTCTAGATAGTTACCTTTAGAAAGCATCGTAAATAATAAACCAACTGCCAAACTTGCAATAGAGATTCCGTAAGTATATTTTCCGAAAATTTCATAAAGTTTTTTAAAATATAAGAGCCAAATTGGTATAGAAAATGTGGCCATCAATCTATAATCTATCGGATTTACAGAATAAAAATATTGAATAAAAAAGGAACAAACAATACCAGAAACACTTAGAAAAACAAAAAATACTTCGGTTGGATTTAATTTTTTTCGTAGAAATAAGTAAATAATTAATACAATATTTAAAAATCCTACACCATAAATTCCGAAATTTATTATTCCACCATTTGGATTTGCAATATGTATAAACGGATTGAAAGTGGTGCATAATCCTTGAAAAAGTTCTAAAAGTAATTTAGATGTACTGTGTAATCCTATTTCTAAAAATTGATTATAATACTCGCTATTAAAATATTGTATGAAGAATATTTGATAGAAAACCATGAATAATCCACCTAAAATTCCCGAAATTATAAAAACTTTACCATAGTTTTTCCTGAAAGAATACAACCCAAAAAATCCGCAACCAACCATTAAAAAAAGAGCATTATACCTTATATTATATAATACAATAAGCAAAAAACTGAGCAAAAGTATAGATTGTCCAATTTTATTAGAATTTTTAATGATTTTTTTACCAAAATAGAGCAATAAAAATACAAAAAGAAGTATAAAAGCTTCGCTCATCGTATAAGAAAAGATAGAAACAAAGCTAAATAATGTTCCTAATAAAACGGTTTCTTTAAAATAATATTTCTTGTACCAAGCAAAAATGATGATAAAAAGATAAGCACAAATTCCTACTATTTTACTTGCCCAAAACTCATCTGTTCCAAAGAAACTCACCAATTTTATAATCAAAGGATATCCAAGTGGAGCAGTGGTATTATCGATAATCGGTAATATTTCTGCTTGTCGCATATAGCGTATAGAATCTGGATTTACTCTACCTTTTTCGTTCAAAAGAAAACGGATAATAATCATCACAAAAGTTGTGATGATTAGTCCGATTTGAATAATTTTCACTTTATTTTTCATAGTAAAAGTCCATCTCTTTTGGAAAAGGATTTAGGTTGAGAAAATCTATTTCGCAAACATTTTCGCTACTTTTTCAGCTTTTCTACTTTCAGAATAATCATAGAAACCTTCACCAGATTTAATGCCTTTTTTGCCTGCCATTACCATATTTACCAATAATGGATTTGGTGCATATTTCGGGTTTTTGAAACCATCATACATCACATTCAAAATCGCCAAACAAACGTCTAATCCTATAAAATCTGCCAATTGCAAAGGTCCCATTGGATGAGCCATTCCCAATTTCATCACCGTATCTATTTCTTCTACACCTGCAACTCCGTGATGCAATGTTTCTATCGCTTCATTAATCATAGGCATCAATATTCTATTCGCCACAAATCCTGGGTAATCATTCACTTCTACAGGAGTTTTTCCCAGCGTTTTGCTCATTTCGAAAATGTCGTCAAAAGTTTCTTTAGAAGTAGTATAACCTTTTATAATTTCTACCAATTTCATAATCGGAACCGGATTCATAAAGTGCATTCCTATTACTTTTTCTGGACGATTGGTTGCAGAAGCAATTTTTGTAATAGAAATGGAAGAAGTGTTGGTAGCAAGAATGCAATTTCCTGGAGAAAACTCGTCCATTTGAGCGAATATTTTCAACTTTAAATCTAAATTTTCTGTGGCAGCTTCTACTATTAAATCTGCATTTTTAGCAGCTTCTTGTAGTGAAGTTTCGCAAGTAATATTTTGTAAAGTTTCATTTTTTTGTTCTTCGGAGATATTTCCTTTAGCAACAATTCTATCCAAATTTTTCGTGATGGTTTCTAAAGCTCTATTCAAATTTTCGATTTTTATATCTACCAATTTCACTTGAAAACCTGTTTGCGCAAATGTGTGTGCAATTCCGTTTCCCATTGTTCCAGCTCCGATTACTACGATGTTTTTCATGAATTTTATTTTATTTATTTTAAATTATTTTTAATATTTAAACTCTGATGTTTTTGAAAATCTATTTCTAGGTTTTTCTTTTTTTTGAATTAAATTTTCTTTAGAAATTAAATCTTCAGCTACATTAATGTAACCATCGTGATTGTTATTTCTATTTTTATTAAAAGTTTCAGAAATATTCTTTAATTCTGTCAAAAATATTGTTTTTTTTCGTTTATTCAATTGATCGATGCCAATATACAAAGCATATTCTCCTTCATATCCTAAACCATCTTCCTTCCAGATTTCAAAATTTTTAAGTTTATTTTGTTTTTGAAAATTTTTAATATAATCTATCAAAGGTTTTGGTGATGGTGTTCCGCAACAAATACTTGAGAACCCCACTTCGATATATTTTGAATTTTTTTGTGCATACGAATAATTCAAAAATGTGATAAAAAATAGAATGATCAATCTTTTCATGATATTTTAATTTTAAAAATAGTACTAAACCAATTTAGAAATATAGTCAATTAATTTCTGATGGATTTCTTTCATCATTTTTCATCATTTTTCGTGTAATTTTTCCCTTCTTCTAAATAGCTTGCATCACTTTCTGAAGTTTTAAAATAGGTTTTTATGTAAGTTCTTGATCCATCAATTCTATTAATAAAAACGGCGAAATGCAAATGTGGACCACTAGAAAAACCCGTGTTTCCGCTGTAACCGATGATTTGATTTTTTTCTACAAGATCACCTTTTTTTACAATTGCTCCTTTAAGTTTTAAATGAACATAATCTGCAAAAGTACCATCATTGTGCATGATGATTATTTTATTATTGAATTTTGCACATGATAAATTTGTACAATTTTGATTGAAATTATCTACAACTTCCACCACAATTCCTTCTCTTGCTGCAAGAATTTTGTCGCCTATTTTTAAATTAAAATCTAAAGCCAAATCATTTTGATGAGAAAATTTACCATTGTAACCTTGAAAAACCAATTGTGTTTTCCCATTTTCAAAAGGCAAAGAATATTTGTAATCTGCATCGAAATTTTCTTGTAAAGTATTTCCAAAATTGGTGTAACTTGTATATGTGAAAGAGTTTGCAGCGTTATTTTTAATCGGAGAAAGTTTCGCAATTAGAAAATTTTTGCTCTTTTCAGGAATCACAATGATTTCATTATTGATGTATGTAGAATTGAGATTTAATAATTTAAAATTAAACTTTGCCGACATTGGGATTTCTTCATTATTATTGGCATATATAAAAACTTCTCGACCAATAATTTCATTATAAAACTTAATGTCCCATTTCTTTTGTGAAAAAAGTAAGGTTTGAAATAATAGAAATACAACTAAATAAAATCTTTTCATTTCCTTTCAATTTTATTTAAATAATCATAAACTGCTTTAGAAATATCTGCTATTATTTTGGTATTAATTTCCTCGCTTTCCATAGAATCTGAAATCAAAACGCTAATTGCAAAGTGTTTTCCATTGGGTAAAGTGATGATTGCGATGTCGTTTTCTGCAGCAGTTAAACCTGCGTCATTTTTTCCTGAAGCTCCAGTTTTATGAGCAACAGGTGTGTTTTTTGGCAATTGAGCTACAATTTTATTAGCTCCAGTTGTGGTTTCTAGCATTGTTTTCATTAAAAAATCTGTAGAATTTTTGGAAAGTAATTCTCCATCGTACAATTTTTTCAATGCATCGTTTAGAGAATTTGTGGTACTTGTATTGAGGTACATATTTCCCCAATTTTCATGCAATTTTGCTTCGTCTGCACTTATTTTAAAGTTTTTAATACCTTTTTTATCTAAAGTTTGCTGAACTGTTTCTGTTCCTCCAATTAATTTAATTAAAACATCGGTAATATTATTATCACTTTGAGAAACCATGTATTTCAGAAGTTCTCCCAAAGTTTTACCGTTATTTCCATTAGGAAATTCATCACGAAATGGGCTGTAAGTATTTTCGTGAAGATCAGATTTTTTAACTTCAATTTTCTGGTTTAAATTTAATTTTTTCGCATCTACTTCATTCAAAACTGCGATTGCAATATGGAATTTAAGAACCGACAAAAGTGGTAACTCTTTATTTCCGTTGATGTCTAATTTAAAATCATTTTCTATAGAATTTACAGAAACTGCTATTGTTGCGTTTTTTTCTGCGATTATTTTGTTGATTTGAGTTTGTAAGTCGAGTTCAGGTTTTTGATTATTTATTTTCTCTGTGCAAGAAAATAAAAATATAGAAAGAAAGATTAAAAGTGTTTTTTTCATTAAAGTGTATTATATTATGCTACTCCCTAATCATAGGACAAAAATCCGCATAATTTAAGATATGATTTTTGCGGTGTTGGGCTAAAATGTGGGTAACTTTTTTGGCCCCTTAAAGGCCAGAAAAAAGTTATCCATTTTTTATGCCACGGCTCTTTGGTGATATATTTCTGCTGGCGTTTTATAATCCAAAGATTGATGGAATCTTTTGTTATTATAAAACTCAAAATAATTTTTTAAACCATCATACAAATCTAAACCATTTTCGTAAGCTTTCAAATAAATATCTTCATATTTTACAGATCGCCATAATCGCTCAATATAAATATTGTCCAAAGCTCTTCCTTTGCCATCCATAGAAATTTCTTTCAATTGAAAGTCCCCTCAATAAATAAGGATATTTTTCATGTAACTGATTGGAAATGCTCGTTTTAGGCTCTCTATAAATCGTTTTCCAATTAATTTTCTTCATCAATCTTCGAATTCGTTTTATATTGATTGAAAACCCATTTTCTTTTAATAATGCCATTAATTTTAATGCACCATAAAATGGGGTTAAAAAATACTGTTTATCCAACAATCGCATAATTTTTAAGTTTTCTTCACTCTCTTCCAAGGGTTTGTAATACAGCCCACTACGATGAATACTCAATAAATCACATTGTTTTTCTTGGCTTAAATCCTTGGACTTTTCAACCAAATTTCTTCGTTCATTTAAAGGCTTCATAGCAACTTTTTTTTTAAGAAATCAATCGCCATTTTCTGTTCTCCAATTTATTCATTTCTTGTTTATTTTTTTGGTATTCATGATGTGCTTCGCAGTTGAGCATAAAGCACCTGTAAATCTGTTTCTTTTTTCTTTTCAGCATTACTTTCACTATCTTCTCCCGAGAAAACATTTCCAAAAATACTTAACGCT
>CAXYUO010000113.1:0-8306 GCA_964292185.1 uncultured Frigoriflavimonas sp. | reverse complement strand
TCCACCAACTTCAAACAAAGCATTCGTAATTTGTCCCAAAGAACAATATTTCACCGCTTCCATCATTTTTTCGAATAAATTTTCTTGGTTGATGGCAGAAATTTGTAAATCTTTCAAAAGTTCTTCGCTTTTATCCGCATGAGATTTCTGGAAATTTTCTAAATTCTTAATCTGCAACTGCTTTTCTTCTTCCGTAGAACGAATAACTTCACGCGGCAAAACTGTTGGCGAACCATCTTTTCCAAGGAAAGTATTTACCCCAACAATCGGATATTCTCCGGTATGTTTCAGCATTTCGTAATGCATGGATTCTTCTTGAATTTTTGAACGTTGATACATCGTTTCCATCGCTCCCAAAACACCGCCTCTTTCGGTAATTCTATCGAATTCTGTATAAACGGCTTCTTCCACCAAATCGGTTAATTCTTCAATAATAAAGGAACCTTGCAACGGATTTTCGTTTTTCGCCAAACCTAATTCTTTATTAATGATGAGTTGAATTGCCATTGCTCTACGAACAGAATCTTCAGTCGGAGTCGTGATTGCTTCATCATAAGCATTGGTGTGAAGCGAGTTGCAATTGTCATAAATCGCATACAACGCTTGCAAAGTTGTTCGAATATCGTTGAAATCAATTTCTTGTGCATGAAGCGATCTTCCAGAAGTTTGAATGTGGTATTTCAACATTTGAGATCTTTCGTTTGCGTGGTATTTCATCTTCATTGCTTTTGCCCAAATTCTACGTGCAACACGTCCAATTACGGCATATTCTGGATCAATTCCATTAGAAAAGAAGAAAGATAAATTGGGTGCAAAATCGTTGATATCCATTCCGCGACTCAAATAATATTCCACATAAGTGAAACCATTTGCCAACGTAAATGCCAATTGCGAAATCGGATTTGCCCCTGCTTCTGCAATGTGATACCCAGAAATGGAAACTGAATAGAAATTCCGAACTTTTTCATTAATGAAATATTGCTGAACATCGCCCATTAATCTCAACGCAAATTCTGTAGAAAAAATACAGGTATTTTGTGCTTGATCTTCTTTCAAAATATCTGCTTGAACTGTTCCACGAACATTTGCGATCGTTTCTGCTTTTATTTTTTGGTAAATTTCTGGTTCTACAACTTCATCACCCGTAATCCCTAATAATTTTAAACCTAAACCATTATTACCCTTCGGAAGTTCGCCTTCATAAGCTGGTCTTTTTAAATTTTTATCATCAAATTTTGCTTTGAGTTTTGCTTCTACAGTTTCCCAAAGATTATTTTCTGTCAAATATTTTTCTACATTTTGATCGATGGCTGCATTCATAAAAAACGCCAGCAACATTGGAGCGGGTCCATTAATCGTCATTGAAACCGAACACATTGCATTCACCAAATCGAAACCAGAATACAGTTTTTTCGCATCATCTAAAGTTGCGATAGAAACTCCGGCATTTCCAATTTTCCCAAAAACATCGGGCGGAAAAGCGGGATCTTGTCCGTATAAAGTTACAGAATCGAAAGCTGTGGAAAGTCGTTTCGCATCCATATCTGCGGAAACATAATGAAATCTTCGGTTGGTTCTTTCTGGTCCACCTTCTCCCGCAAACATTCTTGTAGGATCTTCCCCAGTTCTTTTAAATGGAAATAATCCTGCAGTATAAGGAAATTGACCTGGAACATTTTCCTGACCTTTCCAACGCAACAAATCTCCCCAATCTTGGAATTTAGGTAAAGATATTTTCGGAATTTTCAAGTGTGAAAGCGATTCGTATTTGGTTTCCACTTTTATCTCTTTTCCACGAACGAAATAGGAATACGATTCTGCAGAAAGCTCTTCTTTGAAGTTTTTCCAACCTTTCAAAAAGGCGATATTTTCTTCGGATAGTTCTTTTTTTGTCTTAAGGAAAACCTTTTCTAATTTTTCAGTGGTATGTTGATCATCGGTTATCAAAACTTTTGCACCGTCTAACAAATACATTTTTTTTGCGATTAAAGCTTGACTTTCTACCTCTTTATCATAAGCGTGATTATTTTCTACAATTTCCGAAAGATAACGAACCCTTTTTGGTGGAATTACAGTGGTATCTTCTGCAACGTTTTGTTCCTCAAATTGTTGAAATTGAATGAGATTGTCATCCTGAGCTTGTAGAAGGATCTCATTTACTTTTTTAATTAAAGCATTGTACAATTCTGTAGTTCCGTAATCATTGAATTGACTAGCTTTTGTAAAGAAAACCGGCATTTCTTCCAAAGGTTTATCGAATGCGGTATGGTTTCTTTGATAGGTCTTACGAACGGCTTGAAGTGCATCTAAAGCTCCACGTTTGTCAGATTTATTTAAAGCAATTAAATCTGCATAATCCAACATATCAATTTTTTCTAATTGTGTGGAAGCTCCGTATTCTGGCGTCATCACATACATAGAAACATCTGCGATGTCTGTAATTTCCGAACCAGATTGTCCGATTCCGGAAGTTTCTAAAATAATAACATCAGGTTTTGCTAATTTCAAAATATTTAAAGCCGAATGAATGTATGGCGAAACCGAAACATTGTGTTCTCGCGTTGCCATAGAACGCATATAAATTCGAGCATCATTAATGGAATTCATTCTAATTCTATCACCCAAAAGTGCACCTCCCGTTTTCTTTTTTGATGGATCTACGGAAACAATAGCCATTTTTTTGTTCGGGTTTGAGCGCAAAAATCTGCGAACCAATTCATCCGTCAAAGAAGATTTTCCAGCTCCACCTGTTCCAGTAATTCCGATAATTGGAATGTTGGAATCTTTTGCTTTTTCGTCTATGGTTTTTACCAATTCTGGTTTTTCATCAGAGAAATTTTCTACGGCAGAAATAACTTCTGCAATGGATTTTGAATCTTCAAATTTTATTTTATCTAAATCAGAAATTTCTATTTTTTCGCCAGTTGCAAAATCAGATTTCTGCACCAAATCGTTGATCATTCCTTGCAAACCCATTTCACGACCATCATCGGGAGAATAAATTCTATCAATTCCGTACTCCATTAAATCTTTAATTTCTTCGGGAAGAATTACACCACCTCCTCCTCCAAAAATCTTGATTTGAGGAGCGCCTTTTTCACGCAAAAGATCATAAATATATTTAAAATATTCGTTGTGACCACCTTGATATGAAGTAAGCGCAATTGCATTTGCATCTTCCTGAATGGCACAATTCACTACTTCTTCGGCAGATTTATCGTGTCCAAGATGAATTACTTCTGCTCCGGTTGCTTGTATCATTCTTCGCATGATATTGATGGCAGCATCGTGTCCATCGAATAATGAAGCAGCAGTTACAATTCTTACTTTGTTTTTTGGGGTGTATTTTTCAGATTCCATATAATAATTTCGATTGTTTCCAAAGATAAGTAAATTTAGAATTTTGAGAAAAGAAAACCCTTTCAAGTATTTTGAAAGGGTTTGAAAATGATTAAAATTTCAATTCTAAAAATCATATCCAACTTTAAAACTTAAATCTAATCTTGTTTGTGTGCCGTAATTACCATTGAAAAGTGTTCCTAAACCAAGTCCTGCACGAAATTCATAATTAAAGTTTTCTGCAAAATTTCTTCTGATTCCATAAGTTGGAGTAAAGAAAATCCCATCATTTACGGATAGATTTTTTACATTAGAAATTACAAACCAATTTGGAAAATAATCTATTCTTAAAGATAGATAATTTGCAGAATTATTGGTGGTATTTTTCCCGTTTTCGCTTCTTTTCTTTAAATTGTAATAATATTTTGGTGCTATAGAAAGAGAAGGAGTCAAAGCAAATCCTGTTTGAGAATACAAATCTCCGCCCCAAATTGAAGAATTTAGAGAAAATTGGCTTCTCAAAACCCACTCTTCAGCAAGTTTGGCTTCATTGTAAACATCGGCTCCAAATAAACCAACTTGAACTCCTGTTAGAGATTTTTCTACACTTGCATTTTCTTGTGCAAAAATGCTGGTTGATATGCCAAAAAAGCACAGTAATATTATTTTTTTCATTGTTTAATTTGATGTTGCAAATAAAAGTAAATATAAATTTTTGTACAATAGTTATTTCTAATAAATTCTGTTTCCATTCTCAAATCCCTTATCTTTGCAATTCTAATTTTAATAGAAATTTTAAAAGAAAAATAATGTTAGTTTTAAAAATTTACACCCCAGAAAATAAACCAGAGGCAGATTTGAAAGAAAATATTGCTCAATTTTTATTTAAAAGTTTGGAGCAATACGGAGATCCGAAAAGTGATATTTTGAAGTGTATGAATTATGCTTTACAAGAAACAAAATCTTTCGGTGGTTTTATTACGGTTGCTTTTTTAGACGCTGAAATTGTAGGTGCTGTAATCATCAATCAAACTGGGATGAAAGATTATATTCCCGAAAATATTTTGGTTTATATTGCTACAGATGCTACTAAAAGAGGACAAGGAATTGGCAGAAAATTAATGGAAAAAGCGATAGAAACTGCAGAAGGAAACATCGCCTTGCACGTGGAAGCAGATAATCCTGCGAAAATGTTGTACGAAAAGCTGGGTTTCACTAATAAATATCTGGAAATGAGATTAGTAAAATCTTAATATGGCGTTTATTACTTTACATAAAGAGCGTTTGAAATATAATTTTGAAAGATTAGATTATTATTTTAAAACTAAAAATATCCATTGGTCTGTAGTTACCAAAATGCTTTGCGGAAATGAGATTTTTTTGCAAGAAATTCTTAATTTAAAGCCATTTCAAGTTTGCGATTCCAGAATTAGCAATTTGGAAATGATAAAAAGTTTGGATCCAAATGTTGAAACTATTTATATAAAACCAACGCCAAAAAGATTGGTAGAAAGCGTTGTGAAATACGCAGATATCAGCATGAACACGGAATTGGAAACCATTAAAATGCTTTCTGAAGAAGCTTTGCGGCAAAATAAAGTTCATAAAATCATGATTATGATTGAGCTTGGAGAATTGCGAGAAGGTGTGATGCGAGAGGATTTTGTAGATTTTTACAATCAAGTTTTTGAACTTCCAAATATAGAAGTTGTAGGAATTGGTGCTAATCTTTCTTGTCTTTATGGAGTTTTACCAAATACGGATAAATTAATTCAATTATGCTTGTACGAA
Source organism: uncultured Frigoriflavimonas sp. (assembly GCA_964292185.1). Classification (GTDB taxonomy): domain Bacteria; phylum Bacteroidota; class Bacteroidia; order Flavobacteriales; family Weeksellaceae; genus Frigoriflavimonas. The sequence goes on along the minus strand of CAXYUO010000113.1, from coordinate 3,176 downwards.
CAGCTGATAGAAGCAAAATTTAACCGAGAAATTCCTTTTGTTTCTGGTGGAAGTTCTGTTACGATTCCTTTAATTTTTAAAAATCTTTTGCCAGCAGGAATTAATCATTTTCGAGTCGGAGAATCGCTTTACCAAGGAACGGATGTATATAAAGATGAAGCGAGCACGCTTTTGCAACAAGATATTTTCACATTAAGTGCAGAAATTATAGAACTTTCGGAAAAACCGATGGTTCCGGAAGGAGATTTTGGGACTAATTTGGAAGGCGAAACCTTTACTTTTGATGAAAATGATGTGGGAAAAACTTCTTTTCGTGCCATTTTAGATATTGGTATTTTGGATGTTGATCGTGTAAATATTTTCCCGAAAGATGGCGAAATTGGCTATTTTGGAGCGAGTTCGGATATGATAATTTTAGATTTAAAAGACAATCCGAAAAACTATAAAGTAGGTGATTATTTAGAATTTTCTTTGAATTATATGGGAACTTTGCGCGCAATGAATTCTAATTATATAGAGAAGAGAGTAGGATAGACTTGTAGATGATAGATGGATAGATAATAGATGTTGAGAAATTGAAATATTAAATTTAGAAATGAAAAAAGCGTTATTGTATTTTGTGTTTGGAACTTTTGTAAGTTTTCTTTTAAATTATTTTCTTTTAGGAAGCCAAGGTTGGGCTTTAGATGTATATTATGCAGTAGCATTTGGTGCAGCATGGGGAATTGCGTATTACCTTGATACTCCCGAAATTTCTTTAGCCAAAAAATTAGGATTTTCCTTTTTAGCGATGGCTATTATTGCCGGAATTGGCACTTTGATTTTCAATTTAGAATTAGCAATACCATCAATTATGAAATTTTCTATTGTATTTGTGGCGTATTATCTTTTGGCGAGTTTTAAAGGGAGTAAGAGTTTGAGGAGGTAGTAGATTTGGTGTTTTTTAATATTATCGTACATCATAATTTAGAATGTTTTTTCAATTAAAAATGCTCTAATCAATTAATAAATAAACATATGCTCAAAAAAATAAGCCATAAAATTTTCCTCAATCAAAAATATTAATGTACCTTTGCACACCCGTAAAGGGAAAGATATGTTTAATTTTTAACAAACAATTGTGAATACATTAAGTTACAAAACTGTATCAGCAAGTAAAGCTACCGCAAATAAAGAATGGGTTGTGGTGGATGCTGAAGGTCAGCCATTAGGAAGATTTGCTTCCGAGGTTGCCAAAATTTTGAGAGGTAAGCACAAAACAAATTTCACGCCTCACGCAGATTGCGGAGACAACGTAATTGTTTTGAATGCTGGAAAATGCACTCTATCAGGAAATAAATGGACGGATAAAACCTACATTTGGCACACAGGTTATCCTGGTGGTCAAAAATTTATGACTGCAGAAGAGTTAAAAGCGAAAGATGCTCCAAAAGTTTTAGAAAGATCCATAAAAGGAATGCTTCCTAAAAACAGATTGGGTTCTGCTTTGTTCAAAAATCTTTATTTATATGAAGGTACAGAACATAAGCATGAAGCACAGCAGCCAAAAGAAATTAATTTTAATAAATCTAAATAATTAGTATGGCTACAATTCATAAAATAGGAAGAAGAAAAACTTCTGTAGCAAGAGTTTACATGAAACCAGGTTCTGGAATCATCACTGTAAACGGAAAAGACGTGAAAGATTTTTTCTCTACAGATGTAATGGTTTACAAAGTAAAACAACCGTTTTTACTTACAGAAACTGTAGATCAGTATGACGTTACCGTAAATGTTTTCGGTGGTGGAAATACAGGTCAAGCAGAAGCTATAAGACTAGGAGTTTCTAGAGCACTTTGTGAAGTGAACGCAGAATTTCGTTTGCTTTTGAAACCAGAAGGGCTTCTTACAAGAGATGCTAGAATGGTGGAAAGAAAAAAACCAGGACAGAAAAAAGCGAGAAAGAAATTCCAATTCTCAAAACGTTAATCAAAAAGATACAAGATATCAGAAACAAGATACAAGATTATACAATCTACATGTCTTGGCTCTCGGTTCTTGGCTCTATTTATCTAATTTAAAATTTGCCCGTTACGTTTAGCATCCAAACTCTACTCCCAATCATAGTAAAGTTGACTGCCAAAATGCGGAAAGTAAACTAACTAAAACAAACATCATGGCAAAAGCAAATGTAAAAGACCTTTTAGAGGCAGGTGTACACTTCGGTCACATGACTAGAAAGTGGAACCCAAATATGGCTCCATACATTTTTATGGAGAAAAATGGTATTCACATTGTAGATTTACATAAAACAGCAGTAAAATTAGACGAAGCTTGTAACGCTTTGGAAAAATTAACTTCTGCTGGAAAAAAAGTTCTTTTCGTAGCTACGAAAAAACAAGCAAAAGAAGTAGTTGCAAAGCATGCAGCAGAACTTAATATGCCTTATATTACTGAAAGATGGCCAGGTGGAATGCTTACAAATTTTGTAACTATCCGTAAAGCTGTTAAGAAAATGAACCATATTGATAAAATGAAGAAAGATGGTACTTTCGAAACTTTATCTAAAAAAGAAAGATTGCAAGTAGATCGTCAAAGAGCTAACTTGGAAAAAAATCTTGGTTCTATTTCTGACATGGTTCGTCTTCCTTCTGCATTATTTGTAGTAGATATTATGAGAGAGCACATTGCAGTAACCGAAGCAAAAAAATTGGGAATCCCAGTTTTTGCTATTGTAGATACAAACTCAGATCCTAGAAAAGTGGATTTCGTAATCCCAGGAAATGATGATGCTTCTAAATCTGTAGATATGCTTCTTAGCTTAGTTTCTGCTTCTATCAAAGAAGGACAGTCTCAAAGAAAAGCAGACAAAGAAAAAAATAAAGAAGGTGATGAGAAAGTAACTGCTGATGCAGATGCTGACTTTGATGAGAAATAGAATTTCGTTCTTTTAAAATAAATAAAATCGAATTATAGAAATATAATTCGATTTTTTTTGTTTAGTAATCTCATGTCAAATCCCCATTTTTTTCAATATGTTAATTCAATATATAAACCTGTTGTTTATTTATGAAGGCAAATTTTAAACGCAAAAATTAACATCTGTTTTTAAGCATAGAGATTGCGAGTGCTCACATTATAAGCTAAAATAAGAAAATAGACGCCAAACAAAATTAAAATTTAGTTTTTGAATTAAA
>CAXYUO010000112.1:0-8526 GCA_964292185.1 uncultured Frigoriflavimonas sp. | reverse complement strand
TTGATTGGCAGGAATTCTTTCAAAAAATTCAAAAATAGTATTAAATCTACCAGCTTTTCGCTCTTCTACAATGGCTTCACTTGGTCCTTCTCCAATTCCTTTTATCGCTCCCAAACCGAAACGGATTTGCTGTTTCGCATTCACCGTAAATTTATATTGACTTTCATTTACATCTGGTCCCAAAACATCAATTCCTAAATTCTTACAATCGTCTAAAAAGAGCGTAATTTGCTTAGTATTATTAAGGTTGTGAGTCAAAACACTACTCAGATATTCAGCGGGATAATTTGCTTTTAAATAAGCAGTTTGATAAGCAATATAAGCGTAACAAGTGGAGTGAGATTTATTGAAAGCGTATTTTGTAAATTCTATCCAATCTTCCCAAATTTTGTTGAGTTTTTTTTCATCTAAATTATTTATTTTTCCACCTTCTATGAATTTTGGGTGCATTTTGTTCAACTGATCTTCCTGCTTTTTTCCCATCGCTTTTCTCAGCGTATCTGCTTCACCTTTTGTGAAATTGGCTAATTTTTGAGAAAGTAGCATTACTTGTTCTTGATAAACTGTAATTCCGTACGTTTCTGCAAGGTATTCTTCGCATTCTGGCAAATCGAATTCTATTTCTTCACTTCCATTTTTTCTATTAATAAAATTTGGAATATATTGAATAGGACCAGGTCTGTACAAAGCATTCATAGCGATTAAATCTTCAAAAACTGTAGGTTTCAGTTCTCGCATATACTTCTGCATTCCCGGACTTTCATATTGAAAAATACCCACCGTTTTTCCTTCTTGAAAAAGTTGATAAGTTTTTTCATCATCCAAAGGAATTTCATCTGGATCAATATCGATTCCATGTTTATCTTTAATGATTTTTATGGCATCTTTTATAATCGTTAAAGTTCTTAAACCCAAGAAATCCATTTTTAATAATCCCGCATTTTCTGCAACTGAATTATCAAATTGAGACACAATAATATCCGCATCTTTATTAGCAATCGTAATCGGGATTAAATTAGAAATATCTTCTGGCGTAATGATCACTGCACATGCATGAATTCCCGTATTTCTGATGCAACCTTCTAATTTTGCAGCACTATTTAAAATAGGAAATCGCGCATCAGTAGGATTATCCAAAATAGCTTGCATTTCTCTTACCAAAGCTTGATCTTCTGGTCTGAGTTTTTTTATATCAGCAAAAGCTTTAGAAATATTCATTCCCGGAACTGCAGGAATTAATTTTGCAATTGCATTGGTATCCGAAATTGAAAAATCTAAAACCCGACCTGCATCTTTTATTGCAGATTTTCCACCTAATACGGAATAGGTGATAATTTGAGCTACGTTTTCTTTTCCGTATTTTTCTATCACCCATTTTATGATTTTATCACGACCTTCATCATCAAAATCTATATCAATATCAGGCATAGAAACCCTTTCTGGATTCAGGAAACGCTCAAAAAGCAAATCGTATTTTATAGGATCTATATTGGTAATTCCGATAACATAAGCAACCACAGAACCTGCAGCAGAACCACGACCAGGTCCAACCCAAACTCCCATTTTCTTGGCTTCATTACAAAAATCTTGAACAATTAAAAAGTAACCAGGGTAACCTGTATTTGCGATTACTTCAAGCTCAAAATCTAATCTTTCCTTTAATTCATCTGTAATTTCACCATATTTTTTTATTGCACCTTCATACGTTAGATGTTTCAAATATGCATTTTCACCCCGTTTTCCACCATCTGTTTTGTCTTCTTCATTCAAAAACTCTTCTGGAATATCAAATTTTGGAAGCAAAACATCATGCACCAAACTATAGGGTTCAAATTTTGTTAAAAGCTGAGTGTAAGCTTCAAAAGAATCGGGATAATTTCGGAAAGTTAGTTTTAATTCTTCCTCATCTTTGATGTAAAATTCTTCGGTAGGAAGTCCGTTTCTTTTATTAAAACCTCTTCCAATTGGGGTTGAAAGTTTTTCACCATCTTTTATGCAAGACAAAATATCTTGAATAGGAGCATCTGCTTTTTCTGTGTAAAAAGTTTCGTTTTGTGCTAAAATTTTTACCTCATATTTATCTGCAAAAGATACCAAAACATCATTTAAATAAACTTCTTCTTCCACCAAATGATTTTGAAGTTGCACATAGAAATCTTCGCCAAAAGTATCTTTCCACCAAACGAAAATCTCTTCTCCTTTTTGCTCACCAAATTCTAAAATCGTACTCGGAATATCTCCACCACTTCCGGAAGAAACGGCAATTAAATTATCTTTATATTCTTCAATTTGCTGTCTGGAAATTCTTGGAACACCAAAATAAAATCCATTGACAAAACCTACACTCGATAATTTTGCTAAATTTTTGTAACCTGCAAAATTTTTCGCCAATAGAACCATTTTCGTTCTTCTATCAGGATCATCTTTGGTAAATTGTTTTTGCTCCGGTCGATCTGAAATATAAAATTCGCAACCGAGAATTGGGATTAAAGGTTTTTTACCTTCTTCCAGTTTTTTATTAAATTTTTCAACTTCTGTGATGAATTTAAAAGCACCCATTAAATTCCCTAAATCTACCAAACCAACCGCTGGAAAATTATTTTTACTCGCTTTTTGTATCAATTGAGAAATCGTGGAAGTAGATTGCAAAGAAGAATAAATACTATGATTATGAAAATTGAAATAACTTCCAATATCTAAATCTTCAGCAGAATTTCCCGTGTTTTTTTTCTGTTTATTTCCAGAATTGCCTACTTGATTTCTGATGATAATATCAAAAGCTGAGAAAGGATTAGGATGTAATTTGATGAATTGAAGCAAATCTTGTTCAGTAATTTTCAAATTTTCTGCAGGAATGATGTTTAACCTCATCATTTCGAAGAAAATCTGTGCTGTAGCATTTACATCTGCTGCTGCATTATGAGCTTCATCAAATTTATTACTAAAAAGGATTTCGTAAAGTTCCGTCAGTTTAGGAGATTTGAATTTACCATATCTTCCACCAGGTAAAGCACAAAAATCTGTACCCAACTTCATGGTATCTGCATTGGCTACATTTTCTAAAGAATTTGTTTTATTTTTTCTTAGAAATTCTGCACCTACAATGTTGTAATCGAATTCTATATTATGCCCAACTCCAACTTTGGTTTTTGCTAAAACTTGACTGAATTTTTCTAAAATTTCATCTAAATCATGACCTTCTTCTTGAGCCATTTTTGTAGAAATTCCATGAATTCTTACTGCATTATAAGGAATATCATAACCTTCTGGTTTGATGATATAATCTTCATTTTCTAATAAATTTCCATCACTATCATGCAATTGCCAAGCAATCTGCACCATTCTTGGCCAATTATCAGAATCTGTAAGTGGAGCATTGAAATTTTTCGGTAAACCAGTAGTTTCTGTATCGAAGATTAAGTACATATTGAATAGAAATTTTTGTAAAAATAAGATAAATAAATCCAAAAATATAAATCAATCGTATATGATTAAGAAATAATTCATTATAATAAAAAAATCATATATTTGTGATTATAATTTAATATAGAACTTATGAATAAAACAATATTATTTCTAATAGCAATGGGACTTTCTCCATTAGTTTCTGCTCAAACTAAAGAAGAATTGAACAGAAAATTTCAAAATCAACAAATACAAAATGAGTTGAAATTTGAGAGTTATACTCAGAAAAATAACATCACAAATCCTGAAGAAAAGCAATACTTGAAAAGCAATTTAGCTGGTTTTGCAGGGGATCAACCAGTATATTGGAAAAGTGATGATATAAAAGCAAATAGAGGTGCAAACCTAACTACTTTACAAAACGGAACAATGCCTGGTTTATCTGGATTAATTGTGAATGGTGCTGGACAAAACATCATCGTAATGGATGGTGGTCGTGTTTTTGAAAAGAATGTGGATTTTGGTGCAGATGGAGTTGGTGGATCTTCTTCAAGAGTTTTTGATATGGAAGGTGGAAATGCTCCTTATGCTTCTCACCCTACAAATTGTGCAGGCATTATCGCATCTCAAGGCACAACTAATTCTAATACAATTGGCGTTTTAAATGCTGTTGCCATTAATTCTTATTCATTTTCTACTACACCTGCAGGAACCAATTATGTGAAATTAAATTCTGCTCCAAATGCAAATATTTCTAATCACTCTTATGGTATCAATCTAGGTTGGTCTGCCAGAACTGGCGGAGGTTGGAATTGGGTTTCAGATTATTCATTTAGTAATGAAGACACTTGGTCTGGTAGTTATGGAAGTCAGGATGCAAATTTTGATCAAATAGTATATAGCAATCCAAACCAAGTTGTAGTAAAATCTGCTGGAAATTATGATGGAGATGGACCAAGTGGTAGTTTTTCAAATGCATACAAGGAAGTTGGTGGATCTTATGTACCTTTTACATCTACAGACATAATTCCTGCTAACAACTGTAGTTTGAACTTCAATTGTATTGGGTGGGGATCTCTTGCAAAAAATATAATTGTTGTAGGTGCTACAAATTTTATAAGTACTTTAGGTAATGTTTACACTTCTCCTAGTAGTGTAACCAAAGCAAGTTTCAGTAGTGCAGGACCAAGAAAAGATGGAGCTATTAAACCAGATATTTCTGCAGTAGGAACAGGTTTTAGCATGCCAACTTACTCAAATAGCACTGTATACGATTCATATTCTACTAATGGAACAGGAACTTCGTATTCCGGTCCAATTATAGCAGGAATTGCTGGAGCATTAACTCAAATTAAAAGAAGTCTATCTTCAACTCCAACATTTACTTTTAAAGGAGATGAGATGAAAGCACTTCTTACTCACACTGCACAAGAAGCAGGAGCAGATCCTGGTCCAGATGTAGCTTTTGGTTGGGGATTTGCAGATGCAAAAGGTGCAGCTCAACTTTTAATTGATAATCAAAACACGCTAAATACTTTTCAAAGAAGAACACTTACTTCTGGCGTAACATATACTAGAGTAGTAAAAGCTGTTGCAGGAAAACCTATGAAAGTTTCTATTAGTTGGATAGATCCTGCAGGAACTCCTTTTACATCTTCAAACGATATGCAAAACAATAGAAGTTCTATGATTGTGAATGATATGGATTTGAAAATTGTAGACATGGTTACTAATCAAGAGTATTTCCCTTGGAAATTAGACGCTGCAAATCCTGTAGCTGCAGCAACCAAAGGTAATAATACTGTAGATAATATAGAACAAGTATTAATAGATGCACCAGTTGCAGATAGATTATACAGAATAGAAGTTTCTAATAAAGGTACTTTGGTAAATGCTAGTGGAACACCAACTCCTCAAAATTATGCTTTCATTATTACAGGATATGATTCCACTTTTAATCTTGGAACTACTGAAACGAATTATAATAATCTAATTAGCGTTTACCCTACAATAGTAGAAGATTATGCAACTGTAGTAATTCCTGGAAAAGCTAAAACAATTTCTGTTTATGATACATCAGGAAAATTACTACAAACTATCAAAGCTAAAAATCAACAATTAATTGATTTTACTCATCTACCAAGTGGAGTTTATATCATTTCAATTGATACTGGAAAAGGTATAGTTACAAAAAGAGTAATCAAAAATTAATTTTTTTTAATAAATTTTTAAACGCTTTCTTCGGAGAGCGTTTTTTTTGTGCACAGATTTTAAAATTCTTATATTTGAACCTATGGAAAGCACCAAAGAAAAAATTTCAGCAGAGGTTTTATTAAAAGCATATAACCACATGATGCTTGCAAAAGCAATGGCGGATATTTACGAGGAAAATAGAATGATTACAAAATATGTTCACAGTACTTCTCGTGGTCATGAAGCTATACAATTAGCTACTGCTTATCAATTATTAAACGAAGATTGGGTTTCCCCATATTATCGTGATGAAAGTATTTTACTCGGAATTGGTTTCCAACCTTACGAATTGATGCTTCAACTTCTTGCAAAAGCAGAAGATCCATTTTCTGGTGGAAGATCCTATTATTCTCATCCATCTTATTTTGGAGATGATAAACCAAATATTATCCATCAAAGTTCTGCTACAGGAATGCAAGCCATACCTACAACTGGTGTTGCACAAGGAATTCAATACATAGAACATTTCAATCTTCAACAATTTGAAAAAAATCCTGTAGTTGTTTGTAGTTTTGGAGATAATTCAATTACAGAAGGCGAAGTAAGCGAAGCTTTTCAGTTTGCAGCACTGCATCAATTGCCCATCATTTTTTTAATTCAAGATAATGAATGGGGAATTTCTGTAACCAAAGATGAAGCAAGAACATCAGATGCATACGATTTTGCAGCTGGTTTTGTCGGTTTAAATAGAATGCGTGTAAACGGAACCAATTTCATGGAAAGTTATCAAGCAATGAAAGATGCTTTTGATTTTGTACGAAGCGAAAGAAAGCCAATTTTAGTTTGTGCAAGCACCGTTTTGATTGGACATCACACTTCTGGAGTTCGACGTGAGTTTTATAGAGACGAAGCAGATTTAGAAAAACACAGAGCAAAAGATCCAGGAATTATTCTAAAAAATTACTTGCTTTCAGAAAATTTTGATGAGCAATTATTAATAGATATTGAAAAAAATTGTAGAAAAGTAGCAGAAGAAGCTTTTAATAAAGCCATAGAAGTAGAAGATCCAATTGCAGAATCTGTTTCAGAAAATGTGTTCGCTCCTACTCCAATTACGGAAGAAGTTGGAACAAGAGTTCCTGCAAGTGGAGAAAAAATTGTGATGGTAGATGCATCAATTCACGCCATTCAAGAACTCATGTGGAAACATCCAGAAGCTTTGCTTTATGGACAAGATGTTGGCGAAAGAATTGGTGGTGTTTTCCGTGAAGCGGTTACGCTTGGTCAAAAATTTGGGAATAAAAGAGTTTTCAATACTGCCATTCAAGAAGCTTACATCATTGGTTCTACTATTGGAATGAGTGCGGTTGGTTTGAAACCGATTGTAGAAGTTCAGTTTTCAGATTATATTTATCCTGGTATTAATCAATTGGTTACAGAAATTTCTAAATCTTGCTATTTAAGCCGAGGAAAATTCCCAATCAGCAATATTATCCGAGTACCAACTGGAGCTTATGGTGGTGGTGGTCCTTATCATAGCGGAAGTGTAGAAAGTATGCTTTGCAATATTAAAGGAATTAAAATCGCTTATCCAAGCAATGCAGCAGATTTTAAAGGACTTTTGAAAGCTGCTTATTACGATCCTAATCCTGTGGTAATGCTGGAACACAAAGGTTTGTACTGGAGCAAAGTTCTGGGAACAGAAGATGCAAAAACTTTAGAACCAGAAGAAGATTACATTTTACCATTCGGGAAAGCCAATTTGGTTTTAGAAGCCGATGAAAACGAGATAGAAAAAGGCCGAACTTTGGTAATTGTAACCTACGGAATGGGCGTTTTTTGGGCAAAAGCAGCCGCAAAAAATTTTGAGGGAAGAATTGAAATTTTAGACCTCAGAACATTAATTCCATTAGATGAAAAAATGATTTTTGAGCGTGTGAAATTACACAGCAAATGCCTTGTATTAACGGAAGAACAAATTCAAAATTCCTTTGCAGAAGCATTGGCTCACAGAATTACTTCCAATTGTTTTCAATCTTTAGATGCTGCAGTAGAAGCAATGGGATCTCTCAATTTACCTGCAGTTCCTATTAATTTAATTTTAGAAAAAGAAATGTTGCCAAATGGTGAAAAAGTTTCTGCTAAAATTGAAGAAATGTTTAAATTTTAAATGATGTATAGATTTCTAATTATTTTTTTAGTTTTCATAAGTTGTACTGCACAAAAAGCAGAAACAATATTACCAATAGATACTGTAAACATTTCATCAGTAAATACAAGTTTAAGAACAAAACTAGTATATCTAGAAAGTATCAATAAAAATTTTAAAGGCAGAAATTTCTCTGAATTTGAACATGAATTGAATAAACTAAATATTAAAATTGAAAATGCAGCATACGGAACAAAAACAGGAAATTATAAAGAAATAAGTTTTATTAGAATTGATTTTCCAAAAACTAAAAGAGTCTTAAAGGAAAATAGTAATTTCTCAATACAAACAATCCAAATAAATTTTACAAAAAATTTTCCACCTAAAATGTCAAAATACACTTCTGAAAAAGTTTCTATTTGGAGATCAGAACTTTCAAGTGAATTTTCAGATTTTAAAATTAGCAATGTTAGATATTTAACCGAAATATATAGTTATAACGAAGAAAAAGGCTATAATCAAGTTGAATTTTATAATATTAAAGGTAAAAAAGAAAAGTTATTTTATTAATAAAATTTAAAAAAAAACAATGAAAAACCTTTTATTAATATTGATTTTTCTCGCAAGTTGCACTGCACAAAAAACAGAACCAATCTTAAATGAAAACGCTGATTTACAAACAAAATTATTCTTTTTAGAAAAAAACTTCAAAGGCAAAACTTTTTCAGATTTAGAAAAAGATTTATCAAAACAAAACATCCAAGTTGAAAATATTGGTA
>CAXYUO010000111.1:0-8640 GCA_964292185.1 uncultured Frigoriflavimonas sp. | reverse complement strand
CCATCCGCAAACAGTTTTCTTCCGTACATACACAGTATTCCTGCGTCCGTAAATAATATTCATGCATCATCACTAAAAAAGTGATGAGAAAATATCTTACGTGCTTACCTTAAAAATCCCAAAATTCACCTCAAATCCTAAAAAATGAACCATCTCTTTAAACAACAAGTCTGGGAAATCACCAAACTCATTCCGAAAGGCAGGGTTTCTTCTTACGGTGCGATTGCAAAAGCCGTTGGTTTCCCCAATCATTCTCGCCACGTTGGAAAAGCGATGGGAGGTTGCCCAAAAGACGTTCCTGCACATCGTGTGATTTCAAGTTCGGGAGTTTTATCCGTTCCAGAATTTCAAGAAAGATTGGAAGTAGAAGGAATTGAAGTAGTGAATTTGAGAATTAAAAATTTCAAGAAATTATTTTGGAATCCTTTATTTGAACTTTAATATTTTCTTAATTCTGCTGGTATCATTACTTTTTTTTAAATTTAACTTCTTTCCAATAAGCATATTCATGTAACCAATTAAGCTAAAAAATATCATGATAACGAAGAAAAAGCACATTCCCAGCGCGAAAATTGAAATATCATCCTTTATGCCAGAAAAATAATCCACTATAACCTTTGAAAGTATGATTAGAAATGAAAGCATTCCCAGTGGAAACACCACATATATTGCAAAACCAAACACGAGTACACCAACAAATGAAATATCTTTATCTAATACATACAGCACAATTGCAACAATTCCAATTGCAGCTACTAAAAAGAAAAACAAAACAATACTTGCTATTAATTTCATTTCTCCAAAATTCATAACTCGTACTACTTCAGAACCTTCTTTATAGGTTACCGTAATCGTTTTTCCGATTTCGATAGGAAGACTTGTTCCATATCCGGTCGATTTTTTAAGCAATTGATTACGCTCATTTTTAAATTCCACCACTGCAATTGGAACGGAATCAGATTCAGAATCACCATCTGTATAATCATATTCAACCACTTTCGCATCATATTTTTTTTCGAAAAAGTAGTCATAAGTATAATTCGAAATAATTTTGCCGAGAGAAAAAAACATTCCTGCTATGAGTAAGGCACTCAACGCTGGTAGAAAGAACTCCGCTATCGTAAATAATTTCCCTTTTCTTTTTTTTTTGAAATAAAGCAAAACTAATATGGCGAAGGTAAAAATTAAAGCATACATCGGTTCAGTTCTTTTAAAGATTAATTGATGGTATCTGTATTCGGGAATTTAGAAGGTTTTGCCCAAAAAACATCCATAAAACACTATATTTATTGATATAAAGAAACGTAATTAAATATTGACCTCAAAATAATTAAATAAATCTACTTTGAATTGTAACTAAGGTTACAGTGTAGCAATACATAAGTAACTAAATTTGATGATATTAAACTAAATATTATGTCGAAAATAGTTATTTTAGGTGCAGGTATTTCTGGTCATACAGCTGCAGCACATTTACGCAAAAAATTAGGTAAGGAACACGAAGTTTTAGTGGTTTCGCCAAATCGAAATTATCAATGGGTTCCTTCTAATATTTGGGTTGGAATTGGCAAAATGAAACCTAAAGATGTGATTTTCCCTCTCGAACCCTTGTATAAACGAAAAGGAATTGGCTACAAACAAGCCAAAGTTGTCTCTTTTCATCCTGAAGGAAATTCAATTGAAAGCAAACCATTTGTAAAAGTTGAATACGTTTTTGGTGAAAAAGAAGGAACACAAGAAATTGTAAACTACGATTATTTAATCAATGCAACTGGACCAAAATTAGCTTTCGATATGACAGAAGGTTTATTGCCTGCTACAAACAAAGTCTATTCGGTTTGTACATACGATCACGCTGTTCACGCTTCTGAAGCTTTGCATGAATTGATTGAAAAAATAAAAAATTCTGCTGAAAAAGTAAAAATACTTATCGGAACTGGTCATGCAAAAGCAACTTGTCAAGGAGCTGCTTTTGAATATATTTTGAATGTAGAAAAAGAATTACAAAGACATAAAGTTCGTGATAAGGTAGAAGTAACTTGGATTTCTAATGAATATGAATTGGGTGATTTCGGCATGGATGGAATGCTGCTAGATTATGGCGGCATAAACATGCGTTCTAAAGACATGATAGAAATGATATTTGAAGACAGAGGAATAAAATGGATTTTAGGTGCAGCTGTAACAAAAGTAGAAGACGGAATCGTTCATTACGAAAATTTAGATGGAGAATACAAAACCGAAACTTTCGATTTTGGAATGCTTATTCCAGCTTTTTCTGGACATGGTTTCAAAGCTTATGATAATAATGAAAACGAAATAACCGAAAAATTATTCAAAGGATTTATGATTGTAGATGCAGATTACACCCCAAAACCTTATGAAGAATGGACGGTTCAAGATTGGCCAGAAACCTATCAAAATCCATCTTACAAAAATATTTTTGCACCCGGAATTGCTTTTGCACCTCCACATACAATTTCAAAACCGAGAAAAAGTAAAAATGGAACCGATATTTTCCCTTCACCACCAAGAACAGGAATGCCATCTGGAATTACAGCAAAATTGGTTGCCGATAACATTATAGATTCTATAAAATCTGGCAAAGAATCTCTTCATCACAAAGGATCTATGGGAAATATGGGAGCAGCTTGTATTGCTTCTGCAGGATTTGGAATGACGCAAGGAAGCGGAATAAGCATCACAACTTACCCAATAGTTCCTGATTATATAAAATATCCTAATACTGGAGGAAGAGACATTAAAAAAACATTTGGAGACATTGGTTTAGCAGGACATTGGGTGAAACTTTCTTTGCATTACGCATTTATTTGGAAAGCTAAAATGAAACCTTTTTGGTGGTTGATTCCAGAATAATAGATAGTTAAAACTACTTCAACTCCATTTCAATCCAATAATTTAAAATTAATAAAATGACACAAAGAATATCAGACTCACAGAAAGCAAAAATGCAAAATCCTTTCCTTCAATTTTTCAAATTCATCTATTTGAATGTTCGAATTATAAAAATTGTAGCAAGTGGACATGGTGGAACTCGAAAATAAACGATTGAAAAGTTTATAAATGAAAAACGCAGCAAATATTTGCTGCGTTTTTTGTGATTTCTGTGGTATTTTTTACATTCTATCCACAGTTTCTATTCCTAATAAGCTAAGCGATTTTTTGATCGTTTTAGCTGTTAAATTGGAAAGATTTAAACGAAAATCGATAACATTTTCATCTTTTTGATTCAAAATAGGATTGTTTTGATAAAATGCATTGTAGCTTTTCACCACTTCATAAATATAATTAGCAATTAAAGCTGGACTCAAATTTTCGGCGGCTTTTTCTAAAACTTCTCTATAATTAGAAAGTAGAATTGCTAAATTTTTCTCGTAAACATTTAATTGATAATCATCTGGAAAAGCAGTTTTTTGCAAAGTAGATTTACTCAATAAAGATTGAATTCTCGCGTAAGTATATTGTATAAATGGACCTGTATTACCATTAAAATCTACACTTTCAGCAGGGTTAAATAAAATTTTCTTCTTAGGATCTATTTTTAAAATAAAATATTTCAATGCTCCTAATCCTACATTTTCATAAGATTTTTCTTTATTTTCATCAGAAAGAGTTTCTAATTTGCCAAGTTCTTCGGCTTTTGCTTTAGCAGTTTGCACCATTTCTTCCATCAAATCCTCTGCATCAACCACTGTTCCTTCTCGGCTTTTCATTTTTCCTTCTGGTAATTCTACCATTCCGTAGGATAAATGATGAAGATTTTCTGCCCAAGAATATCCTAATTTTTTCAGAATTAAAAATAATACTTGAAAATGATATTCTTGTTCATTTCCAACGGTATAAATTAATTTTTTAAAATTATTTTTATTGAAACGTTCTACTGCAGTTCCTAAATCTTGAGTCATATAAACAGAAGTTCCATCTGAACGTAATAATAATTTTTGGTCTAAACCTTCATCTTTAAGATCGCACCAAACGGAACCATCTTCTTTTTGAAACAAAACTTTATCTTGCAAACCTTTCTGTATCATATCTTTACCAAAAAGATAAGTATTGCTTTCGTATAGAATTTCATCAAAATCTACACCCATTTTGTCATAGCTTTCTTGAAAACCTGCATAAACCCAAGTGTTCATTTCTGCCCAAAGTTTTCTAACTTCTGCATCTCCTTTTTCCCAATCTAAGAGCATTTTTTGAGCTTCTAAAAAAATTGGAGCTTCTTTCTTTGCTGTTTCTATATCTTTTCCACTTTCTGTAAGCTCTGCGATTTCTTTTTTATATTCTTGATCGAATTTCACATAATATTTCCCTACTAAATGATCTCCTTTTTCTCCTGAAGAAGCTGGAGTTTCTCCATTTCCAAATTTTTGCCAAGCAATCATAGATTTACAAATATGAATACCTCGATCATTGATAATTTGAGTTTTTATAACATCATAACCCGCTTCTTGCAAAATATTGGCTACAGAATATCCTAAAAGATTATTTCTTACATGACCTAAATGCAAAGGTTTGTTGGTATTTGGCGAACAATATTCTACCATTACGATTTCATTTTTTGGAGTAATAGTTTGTAAATTTTCTTCCGATAGTTTTAAATTATCAATGAAGTATTGGCTATTTACGGTAACATTTAAGAATCCTTTCACCACATTATAGCTTTCTATAAGTTTACCTTGTTCTTTAAGAACTTCACCTAATTCGTTACCAATCAATTCTGGATTTTTCTTTAATAATTTAACCAAAGGAAAAGTGACGATGGTAAAATCTCCTTCATATTCAGTTTTATTATCTTGAATTTCCAAAATAACTTCAGGAATTTGATATTTGGTATGAATTATTTCTTGAATATGGTTTTGTATGTTTTGCTTGATGTTCATTGTGAAAATTTAAGTTGCAAATATAAGGAATAAAAAAAGCCATCTATATTTAATATAGACGGCTTTTAAAAAATTTTTATAAAAAATTAATGTTCGTCTTCTGCGAACCCTGTTCTTTTATAACCATTTACTTCATAGATAGTACCTGGATCATCAGAAAATTCTATTTTATAAGAAATTAAATCAGATTTATTACCACCAGAAGTTGTAGCTCCATCTTTTACAATTTTACCATCTGTAATTTTACATGTTACGTCATAAGTAGAACTTCCATCTGGTACGCTACTTGCTAATCCAGTACCACCAAATGTTTTCGCACTGTAATTGATAGGAGTTTTCATTTTGTACCAATAGCTATTTTTGTGATCTTCTATCCACATTTCAGAACCATTGTTTGCAGCTGTATTGTATGTAGACAATAAAGTATATCCTAAGTTATATACATCTACACCACCAACTTTAAATGTTACATACCAATCTCCTGACATTTCTTTAGTAGAAGTTTCTCCTACAGTTTCATCACCTACTCTATCACAAGATAATGTGAAAGTTACTAGAAGTAAAAGTAGGGATGTTATTTTTAATATTTTTTTCATAATTTAATTTTAATAGTATTCGAAAGTATAAGAATATCCGTAAGGTGCTATAGCCGTTGTAAAAATTTTGGTTGTTGGGTTATAGGTCATAGCTACAGAAGTTGCAGGATCATAACCTGCGTACACTTGGTTTATTTGTGAAGGTGTATTACCAACCATTTTGAAATACACTGGAAAAGCTCCACCAAATCCAAAATCTGTACAATAATAGATATTAGAACTACCAGCAACTTTAGTAATTACACCAGTTCTACTGTTATTGTTTTTATCTCTAATTTTTCCCGTAACATCTGTACCAGTTGCTCCAGGAGTATAAACTACTACAGTTTGTGTAGCTTTAGCATCATACCCATCTGCATTAGTAGCAGAAAATTGTACATCATAGGCACCAACAACATTTGTATTTACAGTACCAGATTGTGTAACAGGTAAATTAACACCACCTGCAGTTGCAACTACATTTGGAGTATATGTACCACCTACAGGAATAGAAACTACTTTATCATAGGTGAAATTAGCATATTTTGTAACACTAGATACATTAAAAGTATCACTATCTGATGAACAAGAGAATGTCAAAAATAATGATAAACTAAATGCTAGATATTTTAGTATTTTAATTGTTTTCATAATTATATTGTATTAATTAGCGTCATACCAAGTTTTTGTGGTAATTGGTATTAAGCCAGGGAAGTTAGAATTTGTTTGAGCTTCACTTGTAGGATAGACAATTCTTTTTGGGAATTGACCACCAGTAGTTCCAGTTATAGAATATACAAACTGCCCTGAAACATAAGACGCATTAGACTGTGCAACAGTACTAATAGCAGGAATTTTAGTTCTTTTATGTTCTGCATAAGCTTCATATCCTTTTCCTGGGAAAAGAGAAACCCATTTTTGGGTAATTATAGAAGATAAATTTTGTGATTGCGTTCCATTTGGATAAGCATAAACTCCTGTTAATAAATTAGCAACTGGAGTTGACCCTAATGGTCCTGGAGTATCTACAATACCCCATTGTGCAAAAGAAGCTTTCACTCCCATTTCATACAAATGTTGTGCACTTGCTCCACCATTGTATCTCATATCTGCTTCAGATTGTAAAAAGTAACTTTCTGATGCTGAAATTAAAAAAGCTGGATCTTTTGCTGTTAATTTTATAACTGCTGCTGTAGAATTTGAAGAATTTTCAAAATCTCCTTGATCTTGTGATGGACCAGCATTATAGAAGCTTGCAAATCTTGGATCATTATTATCTTGTAAATAAGAATACAAAGTAGTACTTGCTCTAAGATTTGTTCCTACGTTTAATTGTCTTCTGTCTGATTCATATAATGGATTACTTTTATTAGCTTCATCAATGTAGTCTGTTATTGCAGCATCTACAGTTAAGAAAGTAGCTCCAGAAGAATACAATTGTTGAATTCCTGCTTGTGCTACAGAAGCTCTTGCATTGGTTTGTCTTAAATACAATTTCAAAAGCATTGTATTTGCAAAATTTTTCCAATTCTGCATATTACCTTTAAAAATCAAATCATCTTTTCCTGGAACTACT
Organism: uncultured Frigoriflavimonas sp.; assembly: GCA_964292185.1. Lineage (GTDB taxonomy): Bacteria > Bacteroidota > Bacteroidia > Flavobacteriales > Weeksellaceae > Frigoriflavimonas. The sequence continues at coordinate 1,588 of CAXYUO010000111.1, read as the reverse complement.
GTTACTGGAGATAAAGCCAAATTTTTAGAAAGTGCATCTTTTAAATTTGCTACCAATCCATCATAAACTGCAGTTTCTGAATCAAACTTAGGGTTTAGAAAGTTTGGGTCTGTAGCTTGTGAATAAGGGACTGCTCCATAAGAGTCGCTCAAAGTTTGATATGCATAGGCTTCCATTACAGTTGCCATTAAGTAATAATTCCAATTTCCAGCTTGTTTAGCGTTGGATTTTACAGTTCTTAAATCCAATATAGCATCATACATAGAAGACCAAGCTCCATTAATACTACTTGTATTTAAAGAATAGTCATCTATAAATTTGTATTGATTGGCAACTGCACTTTGGGTAAAATATTGACTCCAAAAACCTCCAACTATTGCATAGTAAGAGCCTGCAGATGTTACTACTCCTGTAGAAGCTCCTGCAAATTGGCTATTCAAAGGCAATGCAATTATGTTAGGATCTAAAGAATCCGGGTCTCTATTTATATCTAGTTGGTCATTACAAGATACTAATCCAAGTACCATAGCTGTAAGTATACCAAATGTTTTTATTATTTTCATCTTTTTTAAATTAAATTTTATTAAAAGGTTAATTTCAGCATTGCTCCGTAATACCTTTGAGTAGGATTAGCTGCAAATTCTCCAAATTCACTATTGATATCATTTCCATAAGTTGTAGCTTCTGGATCTACATAAGGGTTTTCTCCTGGAGTCCAAAGAAATAAGTTTTTACCATATAATGTAAATGATGCAGAGTTGATACCTGCAGCTTTGAACCATTCTTTTGGAAATTGGTAAGCTAAAGAAACATCTCTTAATCTCACAAATGTTTTACTAATGATATGTGTTTTTTCTATACCAGGGTTATTACTTGTATTGTAGAAATTAGTAACATCTCCAAAACCTACAGGTGTAGTATTTTCAGAATAAGTACCATTTCCATTATCAATTACAGAATTAGGAATAATGAAAGGATTTCTATCATTATATGTAGTTTCTATACCATTTCCTACAAAATGACTTAGTCTTTTTGTGTAAGAATACATAGAACCTCCTTCTTTCCAATCTAAACCAATACCTAAGCTTAAGTTTTTATACGTAAATTTATTCTGTAATCCCATAATGAAATCACGTTCTGCAGAAGCTACTTTTTCTTGTTTATCAGAAACTTCATAAAAACCTGTGTCTGCATTTACGATATATTGTCCTGCAGCATTTTGTTTAGGATTAAAAGCGTAAAAAGATCCATAAGATTCTCCTTCTACAAATTTAAGTGCAACTCCATAAGAACTATTATAAGTAAGTTCTGTATCTGCACCTGCTATATCTAAAACTTTACTTTTGTTTTTTGTAAAAGTATAAGTCATATTCCATTGAAAATCTTTAGTTTTAATAGGATAAGTATCCATCATAAATTCTACACCTCTATTTCTAATAGAAGCAAAATTTCCCAATTTTGTGGAATATCCAGTTGATCTTGGTAATACTTTATTAATTAGCATGTCATCTGTAGTTCTATCATATACAGCTACGTCAAAATTCAATCTGTTTCTGAAGAATCTAGCTTCTAAGCCTGCTTCATACTC
>CAXYUO010000110.1:0-8870 GCA_964292185.1 uncultured Frigoriflavimonas sp. | reverse complement strand
GTAAAACTTCGCTGTTGCTTCTTGTTCTGGTTTTGGAGACCAAGCTCCAACATGCGTAAGCAAAGCTTTCATCTTATCCATAATATGAATTGGACCAAAACCCCAACCTACTCTAACTCCAGTTGCAGCCAAAGATTTGGAAATTCCATCTATATAAATCGTATAATCTTTCATTTCTGGAAATAAAGAAACAGGATCATGATGCACATTACCAAATGTAAGATTGCTATAAATTTGATCGTACATTACATACAAAGGTTTTTCGCCTTCTTTTCTATTTTTATTTTCTTCCAAAACCATTTCGCAAATTTCTGAAAGCTGTTTTTTTGTAAACATCGTTCCAGTAGGATTTAACGGAGAACAAAGTGCAATAAGTACTGCATTTTTTAAGTGAGGTTTCAAATCTTGAGCAGTAGGAAGAAAATTATTATCTAAACTTGCACTAATTTCTACAGAATTTGCACCACATAAATACGCATAATGGTTGTTATTCCAAGATGGTATAGGGAAAAGTACCTTATCTCCTTCGTCTACAATTACTTTGTAGGTTGCATAAATTAAAGGGCGAGATCCGGCTGTAATTAGGATTTCATCTACAGAATAATCTAAATTCCAACGGTTTTTCAAATCTATAGAAACTGATTTTCTTAAAGATAAAAGTCCGTTTGCAGGTGGATAATTGGTAAGATTATTATCATAAGCCAATTTTATTTCGTCTTTTAATTGAGATGGAATTGGGTATAAATTAGAATTTAAATCACCAATAGTTAGGTTTGCAATTTCTGCACCTTTGGATTTCAAATCATTTACTTCATTTCCGATTTTCACGATTTCTGAGCCTACTAAATTTTCTGCGAGTTTAGATACTTTCATAATTAGAATTATAGATTAGAATTAGATTTTTTATTAAAGCAAATTATGAATAATTTTTCACTACATGACAAAAAATACAATTCATAACCTATTGATTATTTGCAACTTAAATTTTTAAACCACAAAAGAAACAAAAAATTATTTTCAGATTAAGTTAAAATAAGGCAATACAATAGAAAATCTTTAGATTTTCACAACTTTTGTGAACTTTATTAAGAATTTAATTACAGACTTAAAAAAACATAATAATTACTTTTGTGCCTTTTGTGGTTTTAAATTCCTTATTTTCAACTTGTTACTAATTTTTGTCATGTACTAAAGAATAATTTACAATTTCAAATCTGCTTTTACCTGACTAATTTTTGCTTGAAGTTCAGAAATTTTTGCTTCATATTCTGTTTTATCATTCACTTTTCCTTTTACAGAAACGTAGAATTTTATTTTTGGTTCAGTTCCAGATGGACGAACGCAAATTTTGGTTCCATCTTGTGTATAATAAATCAACACATTAGATTTTGGAATGTCATCCATCACCGATTTTTTATCTTTAGAAACTACAAAACATGTTTGTTCCTGAAAATCTTTGATATCTTCTACCAAAGAACCAGCAATACTTTTCGGAGGATTTTCGCGGAAATTTTTCATCATTTCTTGAATTTCTTCAGCTCCACTTCTACCTTTTTTTACTACATTTATCAATCCTTCATAATACAAACCTATTTCTTTATAAATATCAATCATGTATTCGTACATCGTGCTACCATTGGCTTTGCACCACGCTGCAATTTCGCAAGCTACTAAAATAGAACCACAAGAATCTTTATCTCTCACGAAATCTCCAGTCATAAAACCGAAACTTTCTTCGCCTCCACAAATAAATTTTTCTTTGCCTTCAAAATCGCGAATCATTTTACCAATCCACTTAAATCCGGTCAAACCAACTTTGCAATCAACGCCAAATTTTTCTGCAACATCAAAGAAAATATCCGAAGTTACAATGGTAGAACCAATAAATTCTTTCCCTGTAATTTTTCCAGCTTTTTTCCATTGATCCAAAATGTAATAAGTAAGAATTGTATTGCATTGATTTCCGTTCAATAATTGCATTTCACCCTCTAAATTTCTCACAGCAATTCCTAATCGATCTCCATCTGGATCGGTTCCGATTACGATATCTCCGTTGGTAATTTTTGCAAGATCCATCGCCATTTCTAGAGCTGCAGGTTCTTCTGGATTTGGAGAAGCAACCGTTGGGAAATTTCCACTTGGTACCATTTGTTCTGCTACCAAATCTACTTTTTTGAAGCCCGCTTTTTTCAAAGCTTGTGGAACTGTTGTATAAGTTGTTCCATGAATTGATGTGAAGACGATATTCAAATTATCTCTTCCAACGTTTTGATAGAGAGAGTTTTCCATACAAGCATCAATGTAAACTTCGTCTTGTTCTTCGCCAATCCATTCTATTAAATCATCATTTCCATTGAATTTAATATTTTCAAATTTTGTAGCATACACTTCTTTGATAATTGCATCGTCATTTGGTGGAACAATTTGCGCTCCATCATTCCAATAAACCTTGTAACCATTGTATTCTGGTGGATTATGAGAAGCTGTAAGAACAATTCCTGCGTTGCAATTTTTATCTCGAACTGTGAAAGAAAGTTCTGGAGTTGGTCTATGATTTTTGAATAATAAAACGTGAATTCCGTTTGCTGTAAGCACATCTGCACATAATTTCCCAAATTCTTTGGAATTGTGACGAACATCATAAGCAATGGCAACTTTTATGGTTTCTCCTGCAAATTGCTGCAAAAGATAATTTGCCAAACCTTGTGTAGCTTGTCCGAGTGTATATTTATTTAATCTATTGGTTCCAACTCCCATTATTCCACGCATTCCACCTGTTCCGAATTCTAATTCTCTGTAGAAAGAATCTTCTAAATCTGGAGAATTGGTATCTATTAATTGTTGAACTTTATTTCTGGTTTCTTGATCGAAAGTTTCTGATAGCCAAAGTTTTGCTTTATCTGTTGTAGTCATTGTTTTATTAGGTTTAATATAGTTTAATATGGTTTAATATGGTTTGAAATTTACGTTAAATTTAATCTCCCGACTTCCGTCTTGCAACTTCGGTCTATTCCAATTTTTTATTATTTACAATTGCTTTTTTTCCAATTTTAAAAGCAGATATTGGATCGTTATAGTACAAAATTTTGCTTGTATTTTCAACAGAACCGGTAATAGAATCTGAAACATTAATTTCTGCATAAGGCTGATTTTTAGTTTCTATTTTCAAATCTTCAATTTTCCAATATGGAGCTATTAAATTGGTGGTGTCTTTCATTTTTAAATTTACAATTTTCGAAATTCCAGAAAAGCTTGCTCTGCTTGTTTCTTGCATTTCTACATCTGTTTTTCTTGTGCGAATAGACCCTATAAATTTAGCATTATTTTTTAAGATTAAGGTAAAATGATCTGTTTTTATTTCACTAGAAAGATTCATTTCTGCAAGTTTATTGATGCTAATTTCGTTTAAATCATATTTAGAATAGATGGTGATATTATAAAAATCTACATTTTCTGTTTCTCTTTTTTCTTTGATTGATAATGTTTGATTTTCGACATCAATATCCAAATTTTTCGAAATATTATCATAGGTTTCTATGCTTACAAAATTCTTTGCACTTTTCACATAAAACACTCGGAAATTGCCTTCTAAATTGAGTTTAGAGAATTTAGCAAGTTCTATTTCTTTGGTTTCTATATTTCCTTTTGGAGTAATTTTTCCACAAGAGAATAGTGTGAAAATGATGATTAAATATGCTATTTTATTCATTTTAATACTTTAAAAATTCTTTTCCAATTTTAGATTTAATTTTATTAAAAGTATCTGGATTATTTACTTCTTGCCAATTAAATTTTAAATATTTTGTTCTATCAAAGCTGTCATTATGTCTTTCATAAATCATGATAATATCTTTATCACAGATTACCAATTTTTCTGATTTTAATCTTAAAGCGTAAGAATGGGCTTGCTGAAATGTATCTTCTAATTCTTTATTATTTTTAATGAAAAATTTTGTTTCCAAGAGCATTTTCCCTTTTTCATATCCTTTTTTTGTTTCAGCAAAAAACACATAATCTGGATAATTTCTTTCGCCTCTTCCCATTCTAACGGATAATTGTCGAACCCAATCATCTTCAGAATAATTTAAATTTAATAAAAATGGTTCAACAATACTAATTTCAACTTCTCTTTCGTTTTTACAAAAATCATTTGGTTTAAAATCTACTGAAGATAATTTAGGAAGTTTAGAAATATCTTCTCCTTTTTCTTCTAATAAGTGTAAAATTCTTTTATAATCTTCATTATTTATTCTTGTTCCATTTACACCTTGAAAATTCTTTCGTACTATCGGAAGGTTTTTTAAATATTCATCAGATTTAATTTCTGAAATATGAATTGGTTTTACATGTTGAATTTGACCAAGATTAATGCTTCCATAATAATGAAAAAATGGATCACGGATTCCATCATTTATTGCCCTACAAACAAATTCTATATTGCTTTGTGGCGATAAACAATACATTACAATAATATCTCCTTTTCTTGTATCTTCATTTCCTTGCCAAATATATTTTGATGAATTTTCGGCTTTTAGTAAATACGGATAATCATCTTTTGCACCTCCACAAAGCCAAATATTAGAGGGTTCTGGCAAATATTCGACACTTTCGTTTCCATTATATTTTGGTGCAAAATCATAAAGAAAAGCGCAGAGTTCCGAGGAATTTAAATTGTTAATTTTACCATAATTCAATAATATTTTACAAAAATCGTAATAGTAAGATATTCTTTTTAATTTTTCCTTCCTCAATGGAATTAATGGTAATTCAATATTAAATGTATCTGCAATTTTTGTTAACTGTTGCAAATTATTTTGAAAATAATAAGGTAAAAAAACATCTGGATATGAATTAAATAACCAAGACGATAAAATTTCAATTCTATAAATAATTTCCATTTCTTGGTCTGGATATTTTTCAAACAAAATTTCTCCATTTTCAACTATTGGAAATCCATACTCTAATAAAAGCATAAACATTTTTTCATATGCATCATTTCCAACTTCATTTTCATAATCCATAATTACTTCGTTTAATTCAAGAATAGAATTCTTAAAATAATTGTAATCTTTGTTATTCCTTTTTTCCTTGAAGACAATATCCAAAATTGAAGGAAAATTCTTTTTTTCAAACAGTTTTATAACTTTTTGTCCTTCTTTACTTTCTTTATAATTATTCCAAATAAATTTATTTAATTCCATTTAATATTTTAAAATTAGTTTTTAATAGAAAATTAAATCTCCACTTCCACATTAGAATCCCGATAATCTCGATTAATTCTAATCATCAATTCTCCTAAAAAATAAGCAATTCAAATTTACGCAAATAAATCTTTTATTTCTTGTGCATCGAAGGATTTACTTTCTTCATCTACACTTATAATACTCGTAGCAATGCTTTTCTTTTTGTTTTGCAATGCCACAATTTTTTCTTCTATGGTATCTTTGCAAATCATGCGGTATGCCATCACTTGTTTTTTCTGCCCAATTCTGTAGCAACGATCTATCGCTTGGTTTTCGACCGCCGGATTCCACCATGGATCCACGATGAATACGTAATCTGCTTCGGTAAGATTGAGTCCTGTTCCACCTGCTTTTGTACTGATAAGAAAAACTCGAACATCTTTTTTATTTTGAAAATTTTCTACTCGAGATTGGCGATCACGGGTTTGACCATCCAGATATTCATAAGTTATACTTTCTTCTTCTAATTTATTTTTGATGAGTTGCAACATTTTTACAAAAGAAGAAAAGATTAAAATTTTATGATTTCCTGTTTTTTCTTTGATGTTTTCCATCAATATTTCTAGTTTTATAGAAGCGTTTCCGTAATCTTCTTTGTCAGAAATTATTGCAGGACTATTGCAAATTTGCCGAAGCTTCATCAATCCTTCTAATACATACATTTGAGATTTTGCAATGCCATTTTCGTCAATTTTATTGAGTAGATAATCTCTATAATGGTTTTTGAAGGTATCATAAACCTTGCGTTGCTCTTTCTCCATTTCGCAATAGATAATGTTTTCTATCTTATCCGGAAGTTCTGTGGCAACTTGTTCTTTGGTTCTTCTTAATATAAAAGGATGAATGATTTTTGCTAATAATTCTGAAGTAGAAACTTCTTTTTCTTTATCAATAGCATCAGAAAATTCTTTTTTAAAATGGCTAATATTTCCTAAAAGTCCTGGATTTAGGAAATTAAATTGGGCATACAAATCAAAAGTATTATTTTCTATTGGCGTTCCTGTAAGCGCAATTCTATTGTAGGCTTTTAGTAATCTTACACTTTTGTAGCGTTTGGAAGTTGGATTTTTTATGGCTTGGCTTTCGTCTAAAATAATGTAATTAAACTCCATTTCTTTCAAATCTTCTATATCATTTAATAAAGAACCATACGTGGTAATTACTAAATCAGATTTTTTGAATTTTTCTAAAGTTTCAAAACGGTTTGCTCCTGTGAAAACATGCAATTTCAAAGTGGGACAAAATTTACTGATTTCTTGTTCCCAATTGAAAATAAGCGAAGTTGGTGCAATGATGAGCGAAGGAAGTTTTGGTTTTTTTGTTACTTTTAAATGTTGTAAAAAAGCAATGGTTTGAAGGGTTTTTCCAAGTCCCATATCATCTGCAAGACAGCCTCCTAATTGGTTTTCATCTAAAAAATTGAGCCAATTGAGACCATGATGTTGGTAATCTCTCATTTTAGCTTTTATACCTTTCGGAATTGGTGTTGGTAGAATGTTTGAAATATTTTGGATCCGTTGTTTCTTTTCGTATAAATTAATGAGAAATTCTGGTTTTTCTTCCAACTCTTGATAAAGCTCATCTATAATACCAAACTGGAAATTAGATATTTGTAAAGCATCTTTTTTTATTTCGCCTACTTTAAAATAATTGGCGAATTTTTTCATCCATTCTTCTGGTAAAATCCCGATGCTACCATCTGATAAAACGATATAATTGGATTTTTTCACAAAGGCTTTTTGCAAATCTTTCAATGAAAGTTTTTGATCTCCGAAAGAAATGTCAATATTAACATCAAACCAATCTAAATCAGATTTTACACTGTAAGAAATACTTGGTTTATTGAGATTGTATTTAAAAGATTTAAGGTTTTTCAAGCCTAAAAGTTCTATGCCCGAATTTTTCATTTGCTCGGCAACTTCTAAAAACCAATAATTTTCTACCAATTGTTTGGGTTCTAAAAAATATTCGCCATTTTGCGATTGAAAATCTGGATGAAAGTTTTCAAATTCGTTTCTAAAAAGCTCTTCAGCTTCTGTATCTCTTTCTACATAAGAAAATTGCCCTTCATTATTTAATTTAAAACGGATTTCATTGCTATCAATATCAATTAATTTTTCTGGGTATTGCAAGGCTAATTTAAAAGCTACACTATCTTCATCATCTTCGATAAATACTTGCTTTAGATAATTTTTATCTTCTATTTTTTCTTTTTCTTTTATGAAGTTTTTGGTATTTATCTCATATTTTTCAGAAAGTGGCTGCAATACATTTTGCTGAAAATTCCCTGCATCTTTTTTTATGTATCTGCATTCTGGAATTTCTAAATAATAGAGTAAATCTGCGGCAAAATTTGGATTATTTATGGGAAAAATTTCGTTTTCTTTTTTTATAAAGATAGGCGTAATTACTATTTTAGTAGAAATTAGATTATAAGATTGATTGCCAATTTTCAGTTTGGGTTCTAATGTATAAAACAAAGAATCTTCGGAAAAATTGAACAAAAGCTTTGGTTCTTCGTCAATTATTATTAGTTCTTCAAGATTTTTTTTTGCATACGTATCATTTATTTGATGAGCAAAAAGCGGAAAACCTGCGAGAAGTGTTTTTATTTTTTTAAATACATTGATGCTATCTTTAAGATATATTGCTTTTTTATTGCTATTAAATCTGTCTAAAAACTCTGAAATTTTGGAAGCGAGAAGAAATATACTGAATGTTTTTTCATCATAATTATTGATTTCTCTTTCTATATTATAAATGTAAATTTCTTTGAAATGAGTTGCTAATTCCGTACCTTCTTTGTTGAATTTTGCAGAAACAGGTGTTAAATTTACTAATTGTTTTTTAGAAAAATCAAAAATCAACGCATTTCCGAAGTTAGAATCTATTTCTTTCTTATTCTTTATCTTCAATTCTTGAGAAAGCTTACTTTCTAATGGTTTTGATGTTTTTTGAAGATTTGGGAAATTATTAAGTGCTTTAAACCCTTCTATATCTAATTTGAAACTGAAATATTTTTCATAATCATCTTTTAAATTCAAACCATATTCTTTCAGATATTGTTCTTTTCTATTTTCAAAATAATTTTCTTGAAAATAGTCTTTCCCAAACACACTGATTATTTTATCAAAAGCAGTAGGCAAATGATGGCAATAGCTGGTGTATTTTTTATCTGAACACGAACATTGAATTTTCAAATTGAGATTTACTTTATCATATTCAAAAGTTTGAATCACACCTTTTCCCCAATCTTGCGTTTTTGTTTTTATTGTTGATGGATTTATAGATTCTATTTGAGAAGATAAATTAGAATAATAGCCACTTTTACCCTTTAATAAATCATCTTTAATTTTTTCTACAGATATAATGTGATTTTCTACAGGATAATATAAAATTTTACTAAAAATTTCTGAAGAATTTACTGTAGTAATTTTATTTGATGTTGAGTTTTTCGTAGAACCACCTACTCCTTCAAAATTCTTTAATGTGAGAGCAAAACTTTCTAAACTTGCTACAGAATGCTTGCAAATTCCACCAAAATCATACGGACAAGAACATTGCACAGAAAGTATATCATCAGTAAAAATTTTCACTGTATATGGCTTTCTTGCAGATCCTTGACAC
>CAXYUO010000109.1:0-8896 GCA_964292185.1 uncultured Frigoriflavimonas sp. | reverse complement strand
GACTTCCGACTTCCGACTTCCAACTTCCGACTTCCGACTTCCCAACTTTTTCCGTAAATTTGACCTTCAAAATGAAAAAATGCGTGAAAAAATAGTTGTAATTGGTGGTGGTTTTGCAGGTTTGCAGTTTGCAAGAAAACTCAATGGAAAAATGGGACATAAAGTAATGGTGATTGATAAAGTAAATCATCACATGTTTCAACCACTTTTTTATCAAGTTGCTTGTGGAAGAATAGAACCATCTAATATCTCTTTTCCTTTTCGAAAAATATTTCAACGTTCTATAAATGTGCAGTTTAGAATGACGTCTGTGAAAGAAGTTGTGCCAAATGAAAATAAAATTATTTGTGAAGAAGGCGTTTTTCATTATGATAAATTGGTGATTGCAACAGGATGTAGAACCCAATTTTTTGGCAACGATAAGATGGAGCATCTAGCTTTTGGTATGAAAAATACCCAAGAAGCTATTTCCATTAGAAATCATGTTTTGCTTACTTTTGAGAAATTAATTATAGAAAAAAACAGAAGTGATGATGGCAATTGGAACATCGTTATTGTAGGAAGTGGACCAACTGGTGTAGAAATGGCGGGTGCTTTTGCAGAAATGAAAAAAGATATTTTGCCAAGAGATTATCCTTACATGAATTTTTCTGATTTAAAAATCATTTTGGTAAGTAGTACAGAAAATCCGCTTTCTAATATGAGTTTAGAAGCTCAAGAAAAATCTGAAGAATACCTGAAACTGCTTGGTGTAGATTTTTTGAATGGCGAAAGAGTGTTGGATTATGATGGCGATAAAGTTTTTCTTAAAAGTGGAAAAGAAATCCCATCTAATAATGTAATTTGGGCAGCTGGAGTTACAGGAAATACGATAAAAGGTTTTGATGAAAAAAACCTGGAAAGAGATCGCTATAAAGTAGATCGTTTCAATAAAATAATTGGTACAGAAAATATTTTTGCCATCGGAGATATTGCTTATATGGAAACTCCATTATTCCCGAAAGGTCATCCTCAAGTTGCGAATGTAGCCATTAATCAAGGAAAAAATTTGGCTAAAAACTTAACTAAAAAAGATGAAAAAAAATGGGAAGAATATGAATATATAGATAAAGGTTCTATGGCAACCATCGGGAAATATAGAGCAGTTGTAGATCTTCCAAAATTCAAATTTCAAGGATTGTTTGCTTGGTATTTTTGGATGTTTTTGCATCTAATGCTCATTTTATCTGTAAGAAATAAATTGGCTATATTCTTCAATTGGATGTGGAGCTACATCAACAAAGATTCTTCTTTAAGACTCATCATTTTATCAAATAAAAAAAATACAACCGAACAATGAGAATAGATATAATCAGCGTTTTACCAGAATTAATGGAAAGTCCTTTTCAAACTTCTATTCTAAAAAGAGCCGTAGAAAAAGGTTTGGTAGAAGTGTTTTTTCATCAAATCCGAGATTGGAGCGTTGGAAAACACAAGCAAATAGATGACGAACCTTATGGAGGTGGAGCTGGAATGGTGATGATGGTAGAACCACTGGATAAATGTATTTCGGAATTAAAGGAAAGCAGAAATTACGATGAAATTATTTATCTAACTCCAGATGGAAAAACTTTAAATCAAAAAACAGCGAATACGCTTTCTATAAAAGAAAATTTACTATTTATTTGCGGACATTATAAAGGAATTGACCAAAGGGTTCGGGATTTGCACGTAACGTTGGAAATTTCTATCGGAGATTTTGTGCTAACTGGTGGAGAATTAGCAGCTTGTGTTTTGGCAGATTCTTTAATTTGATTCCTTCCAGGAGTTTTGAATGATGAGCAAAGTGCTTTAACGGATAGTTTTCAAGATGATTTGCTTTCGCCACCGATTTTTACTCGTCCAAAAATTTACAAAAATTTAGAAGTTCCCTCCATTCTTTTAAGTGGAGATTCTGCAAAAATAGAAGATTGGAAATATGAGGAAGCTTTAAGAATTACAGAAGAAAGAAGACCAGATTTGCTGGAATAAGCTTTTAAATATAATATTTTATAACTCTTCATTAGAAGTATAACTCCGTATTTTCGGCATTCTCCAATTATATTTCACAGAAAAAGTACGAATTAGCACAATTACCAAAATAGTAGAAATTTGAATAAAACTTAATGAAAAACTTGAGAATTTATTAAATAAAACAAAAGCTGATCCACCTACAATACAAGCTGTTGCATAAATTTCTTTTCTAAATATTAATGGAATTCTATTCAGTAAAATATCACGAATAATTCCTCCAAAACAACCTGTAATTGTACCTAATGTAATGCAAATAACTGGATGTAAACCTACATTTAAACCTTTTTGAATACCAATTATTGTAAACAATCCTAAACCAATACTATCAAATAAAAAGAGAGTTACTTTGAAATTTTTCTCAATAGATTTTACAAACATTGCGATAACGGTACTTAAAAAAATAACGCCACAAATAAAAATATCATGTATCCAAAAAACGGGTGCATCTATCAGTAAATCTCGAATAGTTCCACCGCCAACTGAAGTTACAAATGCAATAATAAGCACACCGAAAACATCAAAACGCTTCTGCATTGCAGCAAAAGCACCCGACATTGCAAATGAAACTGTTCCCAAAATTTCTATAACGAAATTGATGTTTTCTTGAACCAATCTTTAGTTTTTTTTAAATTAAACTCTTACAGCAGGAGGAACCAAAAGTTGATATTCTCCATCATGTGTAATAATTTCTCGAACGATGCTACTGCTAATAAACGATTTACCAGATGAGGTAAGCAGAAAAACGGTTTCTAATTTTTTATGAGCCAATGTTCTGTTTGTGTGAGCAATAGCTTTTTCAAATTCAAAATCAGCGGGATTTCTAAGACCTCTTAAAATAAATTGAGCATTTTTTTCTAAACAATAATCTACGGTAAGACCTTCAAAATGATCTATTTCTACATTAGAAAATTCTGCTGTTGCATCTTTAAGAAATTCTATTCTTTTTTCTAAAGGAAACATGTATTTTTTTTGAGAGTTTTGCCCAATTGAAATAATTAATTTATCAAATAGTGGCACTGCTCTTTCTATAATATCTAAATGTCCCAAAGTAATAGGGTCAAAAGATCCTGGAAATACGGCTATTTTCATATGTAGATATTTATTTTTTTAAAGCTTTTTCTACTTCATTTCCGCATAAATCTTGTATAGAAATTCCGAAATGTGTAGCTTGTTGTGGCAATATACTTGCAGGCGAAAATCCAGGATTGGTATTCATTTCCAACAAAAAAGGTGTACCATCTACAATGATGTATTCGCTTCTAGAAAAACCACTCATTCCCAAACATTCATAAGCTTTTTTTGCCATCATTTCCACTTTTAGTCGGGTAGTTTCGTCGATTCTTGCAGGAGTAATTTCTTCTGAAGCACCTTCGTATTTGGCTTCATAGTCGAAAAATTCATTGTTTGATACGATTTCTGTAATACCGAGAACTACTGTTTCTCCACGAAAATCGATAACTCCTACAGAAACTTCTGTTCCATCTAAAAAACTTTCTATTAAAATTTCATCGTCTTCATTAAAAGCAAAATCTATAGCTTTATCAAATTCTTCCAATTTTTTCACTTTAGAAATTCCTAATGAAGAGCCAGATTGATTTGGTTTTACAAAAAGGGGTAAACCTAGTTTTTCTACAATTTCATTTGAATTAATTTCTTCTCCTTTTCTTATATAAACACTTTGTGCAGAAGGAATATTATATTTAGAAAGTACAGCCAAAGTATCTTTTTTATTAAAAGTAAGTGCAGATTGATAAAAATTACAACCTGTATATTTTTGGCCAATACAATCCCAATATGCTTGTAGAAGTCCATTTTCACCCGGACTTCCATGGATTATATTAAAGCAAACATCAAATTTTAAAGTAAAACCACTGCTTAATTCAACAGAAAAATCTGCTTTGTTTATGGCTACTTTTTCTCCTCGATCATCTATTAGATACCATTCGTCTTGCATTATAACTACTTTGTAGACATTGTAAAGCGTTCTATCCAAAGAATCGTAAATAAGTTGCCCACTTTTTAATGAAACCACATATTCGTCTGAATATCCGCCCATTACAACTGCTACGTGTTTTTTATTTGCCATGATTTGTTTTACTGTTGATGCAAATTTAATGAAATTAGACAATTTTTTCAGGTTTTAATACAAATGTTTTAATCTTTAATGCATTTTTTTCATTATTAAAATGACTAAGATTTAAAATCTCAAATTATTATTTATCTTTGCAAGTAATAAAAGATAAAAATTATGCTGAAATCGCTTTTCCATTGGAAAGTACTTTTGAATATCATTGTAGCTGCAGTTGTATTTTTAGGATTAGTATGGCTTACTTTTCGTTGGCTAGAACACCATACCAAACATGGTGAAGAAACACCTGTTCCAAATGTGATGAATCTTAGTATGCAACAAGCTATTAAGCAATTAGATGATTCTGGTTTGTCTTATGAGATAGATAGTGGAACTTATAATCCTGCGTATAAACCATTTCAAGTTTTGAAAGTATTTCCAAAAGCTGGTGCTCATGTAAAAAATGGAAGAACAGTACTTTTAAAAGTTAATCCAAGAAGCTATGCTCCAGTTCAAGTTCCTGATATTTTAGATACCTATATGGGATTGGCTTTTACGAAATTAGAACAAGTTGGTTTGAAAGTAGGAGATACTTTGTATGAACCAAGTGTACAGAAAGATGCTGTAATACGAATGATGTTTAATGGAAGTACGATAAAACCAGGTACATTATTGAAAAGATTTTCTACTATTGATATTGTAATAGGATCTGGACCAAGAAGAAATATTTCTGTACCTAATGTTGTAGGTCTTACAGTTGCTGAAGCAAAAGCTATAATTGCAAGTAATCTTTTTGAAATAGGATTAGTAGAACATGAAGATGGAAAATCTGATGATAGCGATATTGTATATTATCAAGATCCTTCTGGTGGAGATTTAAGAGATCAAGGTATGCAAGTAGATTTGTGGGCAAGTAAAAAAACGCCTGCAGAATTAGGAGCCAAAATTTCTTATTTAAATTCTATTTATCGAATGAAAATAGATACTACACTTGCACCTATAAGATACGAAGAAGTACCTTATACAAACCCGGAAGAAAATCTACCTCCAGTTGATAATCAACCAATACCTGCTCCTGCAAAATTACCGGATAACACACCGAAAAAACCAGCAGTTGATACAAAACCTAAAGTTTCTGCACAAACATCAACAGATAAAAAACCTGATGTAAAACCTAAACCAGCTGTTAATAAACCAAAAAAGTCGATAGAATAACATACAAATACATTAAGCTTCAGCAAATATAGTTGAAGCTTTTTATTTTAAAATAATGATAGAAGAAGACGAAGAATTAATAGATATAGATGCTTCAGAAAATATTTCTGAAGACGAAGAGACCGATGGTTTATACGAACATCTTAATTATACTGTAGATGGCAATCAAGATCCATTAAGAATTGATAAATATCTGATGATATTTAGAAAAAATGCTACCAGAAACAAAATCTCTCAAGCTTGTAGAGCAGGAAATGTAGTAGTAAACGGAAACTCTGTAAAACAAAATTACAGAGTAAAACCAGGAGACGAAATTTCTATTTTTCTGGCACATCCTCCAAGAGAAAACACGATTGTACCTCAAGATATTCCTTTGAATATTGTTTATGAAGATGCAGATGTATTGGTAATAGACAAAAATCCTGG
Source organism: uncultured Frigoriflavimonas sp. (assembly GCA_964292185.1). Classification (GTDB taxonomy): domain Bacteria; phylum Bacteroidota; class Bacteroidia; order Flavobacteriales; family Weeksellaceae; genus Frigoriflavimonas. The sequence goes on along the minus strand of CAXYUO010000109.1, from coordinate 3,135 downwards.
AATGGTTGTTCATCCCGGTCATGGAAATTGGGATGGAACGATGATCAATGCTTTGGCTTTTCATTTAGAAAAAAATGAAGAAAAATCTGATTTAGATAGAGTAGGATTGGTACATCGTATAGATAAAGATACTTCTGGACTTGTAGTTGTTGCAAAAAACGAATATGCATTGAGCCATCTCGCAAAACAATTTTTCGATAGAAAAACCAAACGATTGTATTGGGCATTTGTTTGGGGAAATATTGCTGAAGACGAAGGAACCATCACCGGAAATATAGGAAGACACATCAAAAATAGACTGCAAATGTCGGTTTATGAAGATGAAAGCCAAGGAAAACATGCAGTTACTCATTATAAAGTTATAGAAAGATTACGATACATAACTTGGGTAGAATGTAAACTAGAAACAGGAAGAACGCATCAAATTCGTGCCCATTTTAAGCACATCGGTCATACATTATTCAATGATGAAAGATACGGCGGTAATGTAGCATTAAAAGGACAAAACCTACCAAAATATAAACAATTTATACATAATGCTTTTCAAATATTACCAAGACAAGCACTTCATGCGCATTCTTTAGGATTCACGCATCCAACTACAAAAAAAGAGATGTATTTTACCAGCGAAATGCCAAAAGATATGGAAGATGCAATAAAAAAATGGAGAATTTACTTAGAAAGGTAATATTGTTAAAAGTTTTTTTTATATTTGTTGAACGGAAATTAAAATTAGCTATGAGAAAAATTTACGCTACCGTATGTCTGCTTTTATTGGCTGCCTCGTACAATGCACAAGAATCTTTACCCTATAATCAACAATATTTGCTTGATGGAGACTTTCTCTTCAATCCGGCACAATATGGAAATACTGATGAGGTGCACTTGAATCTTAATTACCAAAAACAATTCTCAAAATTTAGCGAATCTCCTAATGTACAATCAGTAGGAATGCACGCTAATATTTTTGATAGAGTTGGAGCCGGAATGGCGGTATTTAGAGATCAAAATGGACCAATAAATTCAGCGGGTATTTCAGTTGGTGCTTCATACTTTATCCCTTTAAGTGACGAAGGTGAAAGACAAGATCAATTTTCATTTGGTTCTAGTGTGAACCTATATAATATGAATTTTGACTACACAAAATTAAATACTGATAATACCAATGATCCTTTATTACAAGGAACAGAAGGTAGTATTTTTGTAGCCTATGCTAATTTTGGATTGGCTGCGAAATACAAAGGTATTTTTGGTGGTGCTTCTATTAATGATATTGCCTTAAGTAACGATCAAGCTATTGTAAATAATATCGAGCCTTCTCCAATTAAAGTATTCTTAAATTTAGGTTATGATTACCTTCTTACAGATGGTATAAAAGTTACACCTTCATTAATGATGATTTTGAACACAAACTCTACCAGAACTTCAGATTATAACTTGATGGCAACTGCTTTTAATGATTATAATTCGTTTTCAATAGGTGCAAGTTTCAGATCTGTACAAAATAGATACGACAATCAAACGCTTTCTATATCTCCAGTTGTAAAAGTAAAATTGAATAAATTATCAATCGGTGCTACTTACAATCTAGGTTTATCAGATATACAAACCTATGGTGGAAACAGTTTCATGCTTGGTCTTGGATATAATTTTGATAACTTCATCAACGTAAGAGGTTTCAGATATTAAATTTCAGAATTAAAAAATACTAAGCTCCGTTTTGCGGAGCTTTTTTTATGATTTATATACACATTCCTTTCTGCAAACAAAAATGCAGCTATTGTAATTTTCATTTTTCTACTTCTACAAAAGGAATAGAAGACATGGTTTTTGCCATAAAAAAAGAACTATTTCTAAGAAAAGAAGAATTACAAAATAATAAAATTTCTTCCCTGTATTTCGGTGGTGGAACGCCAAGTATTTTGAAAATAGATCATTTAAAATCAATAATAGATGAGGTTTCTAAGCATTTTAAATTTAATAATGATATAGAAATTACCTTAGAAGCAAATCCAGACGATTTAGATAAAAAATTTTTAAAAGAACTCTCTTCAACTCCAATCAATAGACTTTCAATCGGTACACAAAGTTTTTTTGAAGAAGATTTAGTATTAATGAATAGAGCACACAACGCAAATGAAGCAGAATATTCTATAAAATGTGCTCAAGATTTCGGGTTTGAAAACATAAGTGTAGATTTAATTTATGGTTCGCCAAATTCTAATTTACAAAATTGGAAAGATAATTTAGATAAAATAATTGAACTTCAAGTGCCGCACATTTCTTCTTATGCTCTAACTGTTGAACCAAAAACAGCCATGGAAAATTGGATAAAAACAGGAAAAATGCAAGCTCCAAAAGAATCTTTTCAAAATGAAGCTTTCTATTATATGACCCATTTTTTGAAAAATAATGATTTCCAGCATTATGAAATTTCAAATTTTGCAAAAGAAGGTTTTCATTCTAAACACAACACTGCTTATTGGAAATACAACGAATATCTTGGAATTGGTCCTTCTGCACATTCCTACGATGGAAAAAGCAAACGCTCGTGGAATATTGCAAATAATACTTTGTATTTGAAAGACTTACATGAAAGTAAAATTCCAAATCAGATAGAAAATTTAACAGAAAAAGAACAATTCAATGAAATGTTGATGATTGGACTTCGTACAATTTGGGGAGTTTCACTTTCAAAATTAAAAAATAGATTTGATGCTGAATTTATTCAAAAATTTGAAATAGAAATGAATTATAAATTGGAAGAAGAATTATTAATAATAGAAAACGATTATCTGAAAATACCAGAAAAACATTGGTTTTTAGCAGATGGAATTGCGGCAGATTTATTTTTAATTCAGTAAAATACCTTATTTTTGTATAAAGCTTTTAAAATTGAAACGAAAAAAAATTGATTACAGCCATTTAAATAAATCTCAACCCATCGGAATTTTTGATTCTGGAGTTGGTGGTTTAACGGTGGCAAAAGAAATAAAAAGACTTTTACCACAAGAGAATTTTATCTATTTTGGAGATACCAAAAACTTACCTTATGGCGAAAAATCTCGTGAAGCTATCGTAAGTTACGTAACAAAAAATGCCCAATGTTTATTAGAAAAAAACTGCACAGCCATA
>CAXYUO010000108.1:0-8915 GCA_964292185.1 uncultured Frigoriflavimonas sp. | reverse complement strand
AATATACAGCATTCTCAGGCATTCTTTTTTACCAAACTTTCGGATGATAGTGAATCTATTTCAAAACTTTCTCCTATCTTTTCGGCAAAATAGGCTTCAGAAGATCTTCCAAACCATTCAGTTTTATTTCGTAAACGGTAGAAAGTTGCATTCCCAATTTCCCTTTTGGCATCCCTTGTCTTTGAAACCATTCTAAATAATGAATCGGCAAACGAATTAAAATGGTGCCTTTGTATTTTCCAAATGGCATTTTATCTACCATTATTTCTTGTAATATTTCTGGGTTCAATCCTTCCATTAGCTTTCTGGTATTGCAGTTTCTTCCATGTTTTTAGGTTCTTCAGTCTCCAACTCTATTTCTGGAACGGGTTCTTTAAAAAATTCATCTTTGTAAATTTGTATCAAAAGCGACGTCATAGAAACTAAGATTGGCCCAAATATTAATCCCATAAATCCGAAAATATTCATTCCCAAAATAATCCCGAAAACAGTATTTAATGGATGAATGTTTTCTAATTTTTTTAAAAGCGTAAATCGCATAACATTATCCGTAAGTCCTACTATTACAGCACAATATATTAATAATCCAACACCTTCAAAAGTGTTTCCATTGGCAATCATAAAAAGCGAAACAGGCACGAAAACAATTGCACCACCTACAATTGGTATCATTGCAGCAATTGCCGTAAGTGCAAACAATAAAATAGGACTGGGTGCTCCGAAAATAAAATATCCTATCAATGCTACAATAGCTTGTCCTAAAGCTACAACAGGCAAACCAACTGCATTTGCCATTACCAATTTTCTGAATTTTTCACCAATTTTTGCGCTATTTTTTTTCTTAAAAGGCAAAGAAGAAAGTGCTAATTTTTCAAAAACTCTTGGCTTTTCTAGCATGAAATAGAGCAAAAAATACATCGATGCCAAAACTGTAGCCGTATTGAAAGTTGTACTCAAAGCTTTAGTAGAAAAAGAAGTAATCATTTTTTTCAAAGAATCTAGGTTTTCTTTGCTCAAAAGATCAATATTCACTTTAGAAATCACGTATTGATGAATTTTATCAACGGCAATGTTTAATTGTTCTATATATAAATCTGCATTCCCCAATTTTTCTACCAAAGTATTGATGATAAAATAAGTAGGCAAAATCAAAATTAAAATCGTTAAAAACATGATGGATAAAGAAGAAATCCAGGGTTTCCAAGATTTTTTTTCTATTAAATAAAAATTCAAATCTCTAGTAACTATATACAAAGTAATTGCTCCTAAAAGCGATGGCAAAAACATAGCAAGGTTTGAAACTATTAAAACGCACAATGCTGTAATAATCAATATCAAAAATATTTGCTTTACTTTTAAATTATTGAGCTGCGAGTTGTTTTCCATTTGTTTTAATTTAAAAAAAGAAAAGATACTATTGAACAAAAATACACTTAAAAATTAAATATTATTTCACAACATTATCCTTAGAATCTTTAAAAATCTCTGAATACAATGCATAAACCATCGCATTAGAAAAAGGATAAGCAAATGGTAAAAACACAATAGTAAGCATTCCCACCAATTTAAATAATGTAGAAACTATCAAACCAACCAAAATAACGATGAAATATTTTTTCAAAACAGCAAAATTTATCCCAAAACATTCAAAGTTTCTCTTGTTTTGAAAATACATCAATGGTCCTGTGAAAAGTGTAATTAAAACCCAAAAAATACCTAAAAATACAGTTGGTGCAGCATAAGAAAATATAATTACCCAAAATAAATAAAAACTTACAAACTTAAAAAACTGAACACCATCATAACCAGCAAGTAAATCTTGCAATTCTAGCTTTTCTCCCAAATCTATCTTTCTATAAATATGAAAAAGCCCAATGTTTAATGGATAAAGAAACACCAAAGTTGCAAGCATGATGTAATAAAACTTAATAAAATTTGGGTTCAGCTTTATATCTGAAATCTCTTTTTCATACACTTGTGCACCATCTTTTGCTTTTGCAAATGCAGCAATATATTGATCTAAAATACCATATTGTGTAGAAAAATAATAACCTACAAATAGCAAAATTGACAAATAAATAACGCTAAACAAAAATTGAAAACCCAAAGATTTGCTCCAATAATGAAATGCTTTTTTCAAAACCTTATCTACACCTATTTCTGGCACATTTTGTACTTCCATCTAATAATTTTTGCAAAAGTAAGCTTTAAAAAATATATTTTTGTACTATGATTAGCCAAATAGATTTTAATTTTAATAGAATGGACGAACTTTCTGCAAAGAAAAGTCCTTTCTTTTTTATGATAGATTTTTTGGTAGAAAACATTGAGATTTACGAAGAAAAAGACCTAGAAAACACATCATTATTAATAGATTTTCCAAATTTTCAATCATTCCCAAGTAAAGAAATTTCTGAAAAAACACTCGTTTTAAAATCTTTTCCAGAAACTATAGAAGAGTACAAACCTGGTTTCGAGATTGTGAAAAATAACCTTAAAAAAGGAAATTCATACCTTGCTAATTATACCAGAAAAACAAAAATAGAGAGCAATTTATCTTTAAAAGAAATATTTTTCTTAGCAAAAGCGAAGTATAAAGTGCTTTATAAAGATGAATTTGTGTTTTTCTCACCAGAAACTTTTGTAGAAATTATTGATAATAAAATTTTCACGCATCCTATGAAAGGTACGATAGATGCTGCAAAAGATAACGCAATAGAAGTTCTGAAAAACGATGTGAAAGAAAAAGCCGAGCATTATACAGTGGTAGATTTGCTGAGAAATGATCTTAGCATGGTTGCAGATAAAGTGAAATTAGAAGAGTTTCAAAGGATAGATTTTCTACAAACCAACAAAAAAAATCTCTATGCCATGAGTTCTGAAATTTCTGGAGAACTGAAGCCAGAATTTCAAAATAAAATAGGAAGCGTACTGAAAACTTTGCTTCCTGCTGGTTCTATTTTGGGAGCGCCAAAAAAGAAAACTTTAGAAATTATATTGGAAGCAGAAAATTTTAGTAGAGGATTTTATACTGGAGTTTGTGGTTTTTTTGATGGCACAAATTTAGATAGTTGCGTGATGATACGCTTGATAGAAAAAGAAAACGACCAACTTTTTTTCAAAAGTGGAGGTGGAATTACGCATCTTAGCAAAATAAAAGACGAATACCAAGAAGTAAAAAACAAAATATATGTCCCGATTCATTGAAAGCATAAAAATAAAAGATCAAGAACTCTTTTTATTAGAATTTCATCAAAAAAGAGTAAACGAAACTTTCGCTTATTTTGGAAAAGAAAACGCAATAGATTTGAAGAAAATTTATGAAAAATTAGATCACGATGATGATGGTTTGTACAAACTAAGAATTGCGTATGATTTGGATAAAACCTACAAAACACAGCTTATTCCGTATGCTTTTCCAGAGATAGAATCTTTTGAATTGGTAGAAAATAATTCTTTAGATTATGCTTTCAAATTTGAAGATAGAAGTGCTTTTCTTAGTATGATAAACAAAGCGAAATCTGAAGAAATTATCATCGTAAAAAACAATCATATTACCGATGCTTCTTTTGCCAATCTATTATTTTTAAAAGAAAAACAATGGTACACACCGAATACTTTTCTGTTGAATGGCGTGCAAAGACAACAACTTTTGAAAGCTAAAAAGATAAAAGAAACAGAAATTACTCTGCAAAACATCAAAGAATTTTCTCATTTTCAAATCATCAATGCGATGAATTCTATGGATAATGATTTTATTTATCCTATAGAAAAAATAAGAAACCTGCCAGAATCTTTAGACTATTTGGAGTTTTAACGGCTCAGATTAAAAAGTTGGGGACAAAAGATTTTATCAAATATTTTCTATTGAATTTTTTTAACATTAAGTTGATTAAGGAACTTTGCTTAATGAGCTTAACAAAAATTGATTTATCAATTTCTTAATTAATAAATGCTTTAAAACTTAACCTCTTAATGTTGAAAATCAATAAAAGAAACAATCAAAGATTGTTTTTTATTAAGACAGTTAAGGTAAAGTGTTAAAAAAAAATTACTCACCAACTTTTTTATTTGCCCCGTTTTAATTCCTTGAAAATATTTTGGAAATAACTTATTTCACGGTAGAAACATAATTAAACACCAATTGATGTTGCTCTTTTGAAAGTTTCGCTTTTGGAGCCATTTCATTCATTATTTTTACCCATTCTGTAGAAGAATATTGTGCAGGTTTTGGTAAATCATGGCATTTTGAGCAAGAATTTTCGAAAATTTGTTTTCCTTGCACTAAATTATTTTCAAGTGGAGCTTCTTTTGTAGGGGCAATTGTTTTTGGCGAACAAGAAACAAAGAAAAATAAAGTGATGACAGATAAAATAAATATATTTTTCATGGTATTTTGTTTTAATTATTGATCAAAAATAAACAAAAAACCTTTAAATTCGTTAAAAACATTTACAAATGAAAATTTTTTGGAAAAGAACTCAATTAAAATTAAAAGAAACATTCTCCATCGCTCATGGAAATTTCGATGTTAGAAATGCACTTTTAGTTACACTTTCTCACGATGGAAAATCTGGTTTTGGTGAATGTGTAGAAATCACGTATTACGGTATTTCTTTAGACGATTTTGAAAAAAAATTACTGGAAATTCAGCCAATTTTAGAAAATCAGGAGATTATTTACCCAAAAGTTTTTTTAAAAATTATTAAAAATCTAAACCTTCATTCGTTTTTGCTATCAGCTTTAGATTGTGCATTTTGGGATTTGTACGGAAAAATTCAAAATAAAAGTTTTGCAGAATTAGAGAATATTTCCACTGAAAAATTACCCGATTCTAGTTTTACCATAAGCATTTCTCCAATAGAAGAGCAAATTTTGAAAATTGAAAAAAGCAGTTGGCAAAGTTTCAAAGTAAAATGCAAAGATTTGAATATCAACGATGTTCAAAAACTTCTACAAACTGGAAAAAAAATAGCACTTGATGCGAATGCAAGCTTCACCAATGAAGATTGTAAGTTGCTAGAAAACAGTGGTTTTGGAGCAGACTTATTGTATGTGGAACAACCTTTAGCAATCGGAAATTTTTCGGAATTAAATTGTAAAAGCAATGTAAAATGGTTGGCAGATGAAGATTGTCAAGATATATCGAGTTTGCAAAAATTGAAACCGCATTACGCAGCTATCAACGTAAAATTGATGAAATGTGGAGGAATTACGCCAGCTTTAGCATTAATTACGGAAGCGAAAAAATTAGGATTTCAAGTGATGATTGGTTGTATGACGGAATCTACTGTCGGAATTTCCGCAGGAATTGCCATTGCTTCTCTTTGCGATTTTGCAGATTTAGATGGAGCCAATTTAATTTCAAATGATTTTGCAAGTGGCAGTTTTGTAGAAAAAGGAAACCTGCATTTATCTGAAAAAGCAGGTTTGGGAATTTCTTTGAAGTAGATAAAGAAAGTCAATTGTAGTTTTTTTAAAACTATATCTTAATTTAGAAATTAGATTTTTATATTGAAAACTTGTGTTTTGATATTGTAAAATCGTCTATTTCTTAATGAAATTTATATAAAACCAGGTTGAAAATAGTATTAAAAAAGGAAATAAGATTTATATAATTTGTAATTGCAAAATTTTGATAGTTTTTAACTAAAAAAAGTGGATAATATAATTTTGAAACTCGTTTTTGTTATACATTAGCAAAAAATTTCAAAAAAAATGTCTGCACACAAAAAATTAAATGAATGGTATGCCACTGCAATTTGCGGAAATGATATCACTTCATCTGTACTTTATGTATCTGCTCTTACCATCGGAGTTGCTGGTCAATATGCTTGGATAGCTTTATTGATGGTAGCTGGAACGCTTTTTCTTTTCAGGAAAATTTATGGAGAAGTTGTAGGAGCTTTGCCATTAAATGGTGGTGCATACAATGTATTATTAAACACAACCACCAAAGGAAACGCTTCTCTTGCAGCCACACTTACGATACTTTCTTATATGGCAACCGCAGTAATTTCTGCAAGCGAAGGTATGCACTATTTGCATTATGTTTTTGAATCCATCAATGTAAATTGGGCAACATTATTACTTTTGGGGTTCTTTCTTTTTCTTACCATTTTAGGGATTTCAGAAAGTGCGATTGTAGCATTGGTTATTTTTATTTTCCATTTAGTAAGTATGTTTTTGCTGATTATTTTTTGTGGAGTTTTTATCGCAAATAATGGTTTAAGTTATTTGATAGACAATTGGCATTTGCCAATTCCAGGAAATAGAGGACTTCTCGCAGCTTTAGTTGTAGGTTTCAGTGCTGCAATGCTTGGAATTTCTGGTTTTGAAAGTTCTGCCAATTTTGTAGAAGAACAAAAAGCAGCCGTTTTTCCAAAAACTTTGAAAAACATGTGGATTGCCGTTTCTGTATTAAATCCATTAATGGCAATATTAGCAATTTCTATCATGCCACTTTCTGAAGTAGGAGAATATCAAAATTCTTTTCTTACACACATGGCAGAAATTACGGGCGGAAAATCCTTTGCTACCCTTATTTCCATCAATGCAGTTACGGTTTTAAGTGGAGCGGTTCTTACTTCTTTTGTAGGTGTAAATGGTTTAATAAAAAGAATGACGCTGGATCGTATTCTTCCAAATTATTTCTTAAAAGAAAATAAAAGAGGAAGTACTTATAGAATTTTGATCTTGTTTTTCTTGCTTTGTGCTTCTGTTTTATATGTAACCAAAGGAGAAATTGGACCACTTGCAGGTGTTTATGCAATTTCATTTCTATCAGTAATGGCGTTTTTTGCAATAGGAAATATACTTTTGAAAATAAGACGAGCAAAATTACCACGACCAGAATTTGCTTCATCTTTTTCGGTTTTAGTAGCATTAATAGCTGTTTTGGTGGCTTTGCATGGTACAATAGTTGCCAATCCAGAATATCTTATTACATTTTTAGATTATTTTATACCTTCTATAGTTGCCGTTTTTGCGATGATTGCCAGAAAAGACATAATGTTATTTTTAGCTAATATTTTACATTCTGTACAAGGGAAATACCGCCGTCAGATTATAAAAAGCGAACGTTCTCTTTTTCAAAATGCTAAAAAAATGAGCAAACAACAGTTTATATTTTTTACCAAAGGTGATGATATTTCTACATTGAACAAAGTGATGATGTATCTTCACGAAAACGAAGAAACCAACAGAGTGAAAATTATTTCTGTATTAGAAAAATATGAAAATCCTACGTATCAATTCTTATCAGATTTTGATGCTTTGGATAGAGCATATCCAGATATTGATATGGAATATATCATAGAAGAAGGTCAATTTACACCAGAAAAAGTAGAAGAATTAAGTCAAAGATTCCAGATTCCAAAAAACTTTATGTTTCTTTCTTCTCCAGGAGAACGTTTCAGCCATCGTGTAGAAGATTTGGGTGGAGTGAGATTGATTTTGTAATATTTAAAAAAACAACATGCAAACAAAAACCCTCAACAAAATAGCCGAAATAACCCTACTATTTTGGCTAATGAAAATTGTTGCAACAACGCTCGGAGAAACTTTGGGCGATTTCATTTCTATGACCTTAAATCTTGGATATTCCACCGGAATTGCAATTACAGCAGTATTTTTCGCTATAGTTTTGTACCTTCAATTGATGGCGAAAAAGTACAATCCAATTTTATTTTGGTTGGTCATAATTGCTACCACAACTTTGGGTACAGAAATTTCAGATTTTATAGACAGAAGCTTGCATTTAGGCTACGAAATGGGAAGTTTATTGCTGTTTTTAGGGTTATTAATTACCCTGTTTTTATGGTTTAAAGCTTATAAAAACTTAAATGTTTCGCCAATAATTGAAAGAAAAAAAGAAATTTTCTTTTGGATTGCCGTTTTGTTTTCCAATAGTCTTGGTACAGCTTTTGGCGATTATTTGGGCGATGCAATTGGCTTATCTTATTTGCAAGGTGCATTGATAACGGCTGCAATTATCATCATCGTAGTATTGTTACATTATTTCACAAAATTAAATGAAGTATTTTTATTTTGGATGGCATTTGTTTTCACAAGACCATTTGGTGCTACTTTCGGAGATTTTTTAACAAAACCACTAGAAAAAGGAGGTTTAGATTTAGGAACATTACCATCGTCCTTGGTTTCATTAATTTTGATGGCATTGATGATTTTTATTGCACATAAAAAATTGAAAACTTCTAATCAAAATTCTTGAAATGAAACCAACTAATTATATTCTAATTTTACTTTTTTCGGTTTTTTTAAATTTCGCAAATGCTCAAGAAATTATACAAAACGATAGTTTGGAAATTGCAAAACCAACTTCCAAAAAATTAAATTATAAACCACTTATTATTCCAGCAGCATTGATGTCTTATGGAATTATTGGGATAGAAAGTGATGCTCTAAAATCTTTTAATTTAGAAATAAAAGAAGAAATAGACGAAAACATCGACAAAAAATTTACAATCGATGATTTTTCTATGTATGCTCCAGTTGTAGCCGTTTATGCATTAAATTTTTCAGGAATAAAAGGCAAAAACAATCTAAGAGATAGAAGCATCATTTTCGGAACGTCCTATCTCATTATGGGAACTACAGTTTATGCCCTCAAAAATATTACTAAAATAGAAAGACCAGATAAAAGTAATTTTTATTCTTTTCCTTCCGGACATACCGCTACAGCTTTTGCAGGTGCAGAATTTCTTTGGCAAGAGTACAAAGATGTTTCTATTTGGTACGGAATTTCTGGATATGTGGTTGCAACTGGAACAGGTTTTTTCAGAATGTACAACAACAAACATTGGCTTACAGATGTAGCAATGGGAGCCGGAATTGGAATTTTAAGCACCAAAATTGCCTATTGGATTTACCCATTTTTAGATCAAAAAATATTC
>CAXYUO010000107.1:0-8964 GCA_964292185.1 uncultured Frigoriflavimonas sp. | reverse complement strand
GTAAGAGTTTCTGCGATAGGAAATGTTTTCTACGCAGTGAATAAAGTTACTTTATCTGCTCCGCTACAAACTTCAGAAATAGGACATAGTAATGATGTTCAGATTTATCCAAATCCTGCAACTGATATAATCTATGTCAAAAATGTTTCACCAAAATCTAATTATACAATCCATGATGCATCTGGAAGATTAGTTGATAAAGGAACAGTGAATAATGGAGAAATTAGAATCAATAATTTAGTGAAAGGTATTTATGTAATTTCATTTAATAATGATGGTACTGCAACAAAATCAAAATTCATAAAAGAATAATTGACACCTATTTGAATATAAAATGGCTGCTAAAAATATAGCAGCCATTTTTTTTGTTGAAAATTTAAAAAATCTATTGTTTCTTTTCTACATATTCTAAAGCTAAATCTTCTTCATTTTTTGAAGTAAAATGCACTTCATTATTTTTAATTAATTTATAAGAGTACTTTACAGGATTTACATCGTTATTATTTTTTTCAAAATAGGTACCGCTTTTTGTCCACCAAGTTCCTACTCTTTTAAATTTTTGATTGCGACCTCTAATTGTCAAAACTTCATCTTTAGTAAAGGTTCCATCAGAAAGTCTTGTAATTTGCCAATTTCTATTTAAAGTTCTTTCATTTTTCAAAAAAGTTCCAGACCAACTACCAACAAGTGAACTATCGTTACCTTGAGTTTCTTTATTAAATTTCGCATTTCCACAACTGAAAAGCAATGCTAAACTACAATTTAAAACCAGTGCTATTTTCATACCTAGAAACATAATTTATTTTAATGAAAAAAGTTCAATTATATCCTAAAATTATTGCATTTCAGAAAATAATTGAACTTATTTTAAATTTTATTAATGAGAATTTTCCATTTGATGATCAGCTTTTTTCTGTACAAATTCTATAGATTTTATTTTTGCTGCTCTATTTTCACTAATTTTATCTGCGTGCAATATTGCCAAAGTAGGAGCAATTACCAAAGAAACGATAGACATTAATTTAATTAAAATATTCATCGATGGACCAGAAGTATCTTTGAAAGGATCTCCTACAGTATCTCCGGTTACAGAAGCTTTGTGAGGTTCAGATCCTTTGTAGAATTTTTCACCTTTTATATCAACTCCTTGTTCAAAAGATTTTTTTGCATTATCCCATGCTCCACCAGCATTATTTTGGAACATTCCCATCAATACACCAGAAACTGTAGCTCCTGCTAAAAATCCTCCTAAAACTTCTGGACCTAAAAGGAATCCAACAATTAGCGGAGAAACTATTGCAATTGCTCCAGGTAGCATCATTTTTCTCAAAGATGCTTCTGTAGAAATAGCTACACATTTGTCGTATTCTGGTTTTCCTGTTCCTTCCAAAATTCCTGGAATTTCACGGAATTGTCTTCTCACTTCTTCTACCATCGCCATTGCAGCTTCTCCAACTGCACGAATTGCTAATGATGAAAATATAAATGGAATCATAGCTCCTACAAATAATCCTGCAAGAACATCTGCTCTATAAATATCAATTCCATCGATACCTGCAATTCCTACAAATGCTGCAAATAAAGCCAAAGCCGTTAATGCTGCAGAAGCAATTGCAAAACCTTTTCCAGTAGCTGCGGTTGTATTTCCTACTGCATCTAATATATCTGTTCTTTCTCTTACTTCTTTCGGAAGTTCGCTCATTTCTGCAATTCCTCCTGCATTATCTGCAATCGGTCCGAAAGCATCAATTGCTAATTGCATTGCAGTTGTTGCCATCATTCCTGCTGCTGCAATTGCAACACCATACAAACCTGCAAAATGATAAGATCCAAAAATACCACTTGCTAAAACCAAAATTGGTAAAAATGTAGATTCCATTCCCATTGCTAATCCACCAATAATATTGGTTGCATGACCTGTAGAAGATTGATCTACAATACTTTGCACTGGTCTTTTTCCCATTGCTGTATAATATTCTGTAATAATACTCATCAAAGTACCTACAGCTAAACCAACTAAAATGGAATAAAACACATCCATATTAGTAAAATTAAAGCCTCTCAAAGACATTTCTGCTGGTAAAATATTGGTTACTAAAAAGAAACAAGCAATTGCTGTTAACACAATAGAACCATAATTCCCCATATTTAAAGCGTTTTGTACAGTTGAAGTGTTCAATCCTGCACTTTCAGAAATACGTACGAAAAATGTACCTGCGATGGAAAGAATTATACCAACTCCTGCAATAAGCATTGGTAAAAGAATTGGAGATAAACCACCAAATCCATCTAATAAAGGTTTTAAATCTATTCCTGTTGTTTCTCTTCCCAGAACCATAGTTGCCAAAACGGTTGCAACATAAGAACCGAACAAATCTGCTCCCATTCCTGCTACATCTCCTACATTATCTCCTACGTTATCTGCAATTGTCGCTGGATTTCTTGGATCATCTTCTGGAATTCCTGCTTCTACTTTTCCTACTAAATCTGCACCTACATCGGCAGCTTTCGTATAAATTCCACCTCCTACTCTTGCAAAAAGTGCTATTGATTCTGCTCCCAAAGAAAAACCTGTTAATATTTCTATAGCACGTTGCATTTCTTCGCTATCTACAGCTGCATCTGGAGCAAATACCATTTTTAAAATGATAAATAAACTTCCTAAACCCAAAACAGCCAAACCAGCAACTCCCATTCCCATTACAGATCCACCTGTAAAAGAAACTTTCAATGCTTTGCTTAAACTTGTTTTTGCAGCTTCTGCAGTTCTAACATTAGATTTTGTAGCGATTCTCATTCCCAAGAAACCAGCTAAAGCACTGAAAAATGCTCCAAAAATAAATGCCAAAGCAATTGTCCAATGGCTATTTTTATCTGCATAACCCATTACACCTAATAATAAAGCAGCAATTACAACAAAGTAACCCATTACTTTATATTCTGCTTTTAGAAATGCCATTGCACCATCTGCAATATATCCCGCAATTTCTTTCATGCGATTATCACCAGAAGGTTGTTTGGTAACCCATGCACTTTGTATAAAAGTGTAAATAAGGGCAATGACACCAAAAATTGGCACCAAATAGAAAAGATTATTCATAGTTTTAGTTTAATATTAATATTTTTTAATTTTTAAAGAAATCAAAAATACATAAATATTATTGATGTTGAATTAAAAAAATAATAAAACACTATGAATTAGATAAGAAAAAATTGAAATTTAACTTTTTTAGGTTTGTAGATTTGGTGTATAAGGAAACCGAAACTTTCTATTATTATTGAACTTTTAAGATTGCAAAAAAATTCTATTTAGCACTAAACCCAACATATTACTATACTGATTTTGGGCGATTTTTTTATTCAATTTTATACTCTCCTACTTTTAGATAATTTTTATAATGCTCTAAATCTGCAAATCTCATTATATGGTAAATATCATAACCATAAATAATTTTTTTAGATTCAGTTAAAATAAATCTTGTTTTTAATGGAAAAACACCATATACTGCTTCATAAAAACTTCTTCCCTCAAAACAATTATTCAAAACATATGGATTTATTCTACATCCATCACTATATTTTTCAACCGCTTCAATGATTTTTTACATCATTTCAAAATGCTTTTCAGACATTTCAAAATTACCTAACATTTTATAAGCAAATGATAACTCTTTATGTAAAGTTATATTATTCGGTGAAATTGATTTTAATTGGCTACATGATTTTATAGCCTCTTCAAATTTTGAATCTTCATTTAATTTATAAATTGCAGATGAAATGCTGTCAATTTTAAATGGATTAAAATCTAAATTATTTCTGTATTTTGTGTATGCAATTATTTCTTCAGACGAAATATCCAAATCAATTGCATTTAACTTGTTTTCTATTGTTTTATAATAATATTTTGAATTTTTGTCTGTAAAGTATTTATTTTCAATTTTAAACTTTTCTACATTACAAACATCATTTTCACTATTTACTTTTGATTCAGAAACTTCAATGATTTGTGGCTTAATATTTATTTCAGATTTTATATTAATTTTTTGTGTTTTAGTATTTGGTGCAATAGGTGGTAATGGCGGAACTTCTTGACTATAGCAAATGTAAAAATTAGATAGTAAAAATAAAACAAAAATATATTTCATGTGTAGATATTTATTTTTTTTAAGGTCAAATGGTATCGCCAAATCTTCATTTGTGTTAATCTCCTATTTATATCTTTTAATAGGAATCGATGATTAGGTAATTGTTTGAAAGATTTGTAAATGGCGATTTCATAATTTAGTGTAAATTGTTGTTTTTAAGATCGTTGTTTGAAATATTCACAACTTTTAACTTAAATTACCCACCAAATTTATTGGCATAATCTTTCATAGAAGCTAAAACTACTTCTTTTGCATGTGCAGCTCCATATACATTATGGATTCTACATTTTGCAGGTTCATCTGGTAAATTTTTATAGGTAAGGAAATAATGCATTAAACGCTTAATTTCAGCTTGTGGCAATTCTTCTATATCGCGGAAATGTCCGAAAGCATGATCGCCTTTCATTACAGCTACTATTTTATCATCTGCTTCACCTTTGTCAATCATTTTGAAACCTCCAATTGGTATTGCTTCCATTAGCATTCCACCAGAATGTATATTGTGAGAACTAAGAACACAAATATCCAAAGGATCATTATCTCCCATAGAAACATCTTCTGCTCCACTTTCTACAGCCAATTTTAATACTTCATCATGGCAATAAGTTCTTGGAACAAAACCATATAATGCAGGAATTATATTTGAAAATTGCTGCGGTCTATCTACTTTCAAGAAGCCACTTTCTTTATCTACTTCATATTTTATGGTATCTGAAGGTACTATTTCTATAAAAACGTTTACTACTTCTGGACATTCTTCTCCTACGGAAATTCCATGCCATGGATGTGCTTTAAAATTTGGTATCATTGTGTGAAATAATGTGTTAAATAAATATTAAGTTACTAGCAAAACTTCTCTTTTCAGATCATCAATAGTATCGCCAATAAAATCTTCGCCGTTCATGTAATTCATGAGTAGCAGTGTTTTGTAATCTTCTAAATTTGCATTTTCTCCTAGATTGTTATACGTTTCATGCAATAAAGCAAGTACTTGATCTTTTGCATTTACTAAACTATTCCAGGTAGTTTTTGTAATATAAATTTGCTGAGATGTATTGTAAGAAAACTCTTCTAAAATTGTTTTTTCAGATAAATATAGAAATTCATGTTTTTGAAGACTTGCATCAAACTTTGAAACCAGATTTGATGGTTTTATTCTTTCTAAAAAAAGTGCCATTCTTTCGTAAGATTGGCTTTTATTTTCAGCATTTCCTTTTACAGTAAGCATTTTCAGCTCCTGATTTTTCAATTTGATATAATTAAATACAAATAATCTCATTAAAAAAATGATAGGAACTATCAATACCAATGCAAAAGCATAAGGAAAATAGGGTTCTTCTATAAATTCGTTTAAAATATCCATATATAATTAATGCTTGCGAAATTACGAAATTTAAACCTAATAAATAGCTGATATTTATCAATGATTAAATGAGAATGGAAATAAAATATCCAAATGAATCATTTTATATTTTAAACATTGTTTTAATTCTATTTTTGTTCATTAATTTTTTAAATAAAGTAAGTTTAGAATTAGAAAGCATAACATATTGATAAGAAATAGCTCCAAATCTTTCGTTAAATTTGGCTACATTTTCTAAATCACTTCCCATAAAATCAAAGTTTTTATCTTCTATAAAATTTTGTAAACATTGATCAATAGTTATTGAAGGAAAATTAGGATTAATTAATGGGTATTTATTAATAAATAAACTCAAATATCGATTTCTATTTCCTTCATATAAATATACTAATGATTGAATTTGATTCATATATACCATTATTTGTAAAGTGCCAATCCTATTATTTAAAAGTTGTGTAAAAATATTGAAAAAATCAAAATTCTCCTTTTTTTTCGTTGTTCCTTTTAAATATTTAAAAAAAAATTGTTTATCTTGCTCATTCCAATCAGTTTTAAAATTTATATTTCCTATTAAATTACCAAAAACCCTCACATTTCTTCTACGATGCGTACTGTAGGATTTTTTAGTACTTTGATAGTCATTTTTTTTTAAAAAATAAGAAGTCTTTTTTTCTACTTCATAATCAATTTGATTATCTCCATTAAATGCATATATCGCAACTAAGAAATTTTGCTCTAAAAAATCATAAAAATTTTTATTAATTATTGAATCATCCTTTTTAGAAAAAACACCTAACTGTTGACATATTTTTGGCATTAAAATAACTGCTAATCCAAATTTTCGAATGTATGAAACTGGCATTATCGCATCGTAATCACCATACACTAAAACAAACCATTGGCGATTAGATACTATGTCAAGAAATTTTTTATCTGCATAATCTGCATTCTGACAAGCATTAGCTAAACATTCTGAATATTTTTCAAAATCAATTTCGTGGTATTTTAGTATTCTTATCATAATATTCCTTCGTCTGAAAAACTAAAGTAAGAATTTTGAGTGATTATTAAGTGATCTACAACAATTATATGCAAAATTTTCCCCGCTTCTATTATACTTTTAGTGATTGAAATATCTTCTTTACTAGGATTCAAATTTCCGGAAGGATGATTGTGAGCGATAATTACTCCAGTTGCGAAATGTTCTAAAGCCAGTTTGAATAATACACGAATATCTACGACAGATTGATTGATTCCTCCAGAAGTTAATCTTGTTTTATGTATTATTTTATTATTTTGATTCAAATAAATTGCCCAAAATTCCTCAGTTTGCAAATCCGATAAATACGGATGTAAAATTTGAAAAGTAGTTTTGCTACTGGTAATTTTTATTTTTTCGGGAATTTCTTGTGCAGCTCTTCTTCTTCCAATTTCTAATGCTACACTTATTTCTATGGCTTTTACTTCTCCTACTCCATGAAATTTCATAAGATCTTGGAGTGATAATTTGCTTAATTCATGCCAATTATTTCCTACAGAATCCATTATTCTTCTTGCTAATTCTACAGCCGTTTCGTTTCTGCTACCGTTCCTCATTACAATCGCCAATAATTCTGAATCCGACAAAGCATTTTTGCCTTTCAACAAAAATTTTTCTCTCGGTCTATCGTCTTCAGCAAGAAATTTTATGGACATTTTAGGATGTTAAGTTGTTGAGTTGTATAGTTGTTGAGTTGTATAGTTGAAATCTTTGATTTTTTTTCTAAAACATCGTTTTTAATAATAACTCCACAAAATTACAGGATTTTTTGATGAATCTATATATTTTGCAACTGTATTGAAATAATTTTGAGAAAGCATTGGGCAACCCCAACTTAAACAAGATAATTCATCTTGTTCTTCATCTTTTATACAAGAATAAGGATGCAACACAATTGCACGTTTCATCGCAAGATCATTTGTTTTTTCCAAACCTTTCAATCGGTAAGATTTCCCGAAATCTCCAACATAAGAATTTGCGATTTCAAATTTACCTAAAGAAGATTGATAAGAACTTTCTATATTACTAAATTTTAAGTTTGTACTTCCAGGAATTACGCTTCCAGAACCATGTGCAACCAATCCTTTTTCCAGAATTTTATCATTTTTTAAATCGTAAACGAAAAATCTAAATTTATTTGATGGAATTTTAAAATCAATAAAAACGGCTATATTCTGGTTGTATTTTTTACCTTTTAGAAAGGTTTTCAATTCTGAAATTTTATCTTTTGAGATTGTATAATTATGATTTCCAATAGGTTTTGAAGTTTCAAAAATTTCAACACTTTGTGTTTGCCCATCACTTTTGCAACTTGAACAAAGTAATAAAACGCCAAATAAAATTTTATACAATTTAGAAAAATTATTTTTTTTCATTAATGAATTTTAAGATGAATTTACCGTAATAGAAACTAAAGAATAAACTAAAAAAGTAGAAATACAAAGTTGACAAAACCTTACTTAGATAAAAATTTGAACAACTTCCGACTTCTGACCTCAAACTTCAAACTCTTTAAATAATCATCCCATCTTTCATCTCCAATTTTCTATCGGTAACATCAGCTAAATTTGGATTGTGCGTTACAATTACAAAAGTTTGGTTGTATTTATCTCTTAAATCAAAAAATAAACGGTGCAAATCGTCTGCATTTTTGGAATCTAAATTTCCTGTAGGTTCATCTGCAAAAATAATTTTTGGAGAGTTGATTAATGCTCTTGCAACCGCAGCTCTTTGAGCTTCTCCACCAGACATTTCGCTAGGTTTGTGATGCAAACGGTGAGCAATATTTAAATCTTCAAAAAGTTGAATGGCTTTATCAGTAGATTCTGCATCGTTTTTACCTGAAATTTTAGTTGGTAAAAGCACATTTTCTAAAGCCGTAAATTCTGGTAAAAGTTGATGAAACTGGAATACAAAACCGATATTGGTATTTCTAAATTTAGATATTTGCTTATCGCTCATATTGATGAAAGAATTACCATCAATACTGATTTCTGTATTGTAATTTTTTGCATGGGTTGGCAAATCTAAAGTTCCTAAAATCTGCAGTAAAGTAGATTTTCCGGCACCAGATTCTCCCACGATGGAAACAACTTCTCCTTGTTTTATATGAAGATCTACACCTTTTAGAACTTCTAAATCTCCGTAGAATTTATGAATATTTTTTGCTTGAATCATTTGGCTTATGATAATTAAATTTTACTTTTTAAATATTCTTTTGCAGTCATCACAAGAATCAAAGAATTTTTAAAATCTTTCCCATTTCTTGTTATTATAAATTGACAATTTGCTTCTAATGCAGAAAAATATTGCAATGCATCTTCAAAATCCGTAAAATCTGAATTCAAAGATTTTTCAACTATCAATTCATTTATTTGACATATTTCACTTATCACTTTAAATTTTCTTAATTTTTC
>CAXYUO010000106.1:0-8983 GCA_964292185.1 uncultured Frigoriflavimonas sp. | reverse complement strand
TAAAAAGTTACTATTAGAAGAAGAAAAAAGTATGCTGGAAAATTTCAAAAAAGATAATAATTTGATAGAATTGGATTTATTGAAATAAAAAGATTCTAAAAATCCCAATTTATAATTTCGAATTCATCGCTAAAAGTGAAATAAAATCTATTAAAAAATGTACCACAATCAGTACTTTTAGATTAGAATATTTGTGGTAAAAAATCCCAAAAACCAAGCCGATAATTGTGGGAACCAATACATTGCTTATCGTTCCGTAACTGAAATGCATGAGTCCGAAAAACACAGAAGTTATACCAATCGCAATATATGGATTGTTGTAAATTTTCATCAATCTTGATTGAATGTAGCCTCTAAACATCAATTCTTCCGTAACTGCTGCCGTAAAACTGATGAAAAATATCATAAAATAATTGTCTTTTATCAGCATGGTTATTTGTCCTAATTTTTTGCTAGTTTCTTCTTTTATGATGAGTTTAATGATGAGGTTTACCATTGCAGAAGGAATCATCGTTACGAAATACACCAAAATTACGATACCTATAAACTTAAAAAAAGGAAAGTTTTTCTCAGTTTGAAGTAACATGTTTTGTTTTTCTACAAATTTGCAATAGAAGAAAAGCAATAAAAGCACAACCCAAATAATAATTCTAGAAAAGAAAAATGAAGTAGTATTCAATCCTTTGTTAACCAAAAATAAATTTGTAAAAGGTAAACTATAAAGTAAAATTAGAAATAAGGAAACTACTAAAAGTAAAATCCCAATTGAATATTTTTTTGCCATTGTTGATAATTAGTTTTGATTTGCAAATGTAAATTAATTCACTTCAATTTCATCAATAAAAATAAAAGCATCGCCACCAAAACCTTGATGATCTTCTGGTAATTTCCGGAAATTATAAGCTTTCACTTTTATAAATCTTGCTTCAGTTGGTAATAATTTTGCAGTTATTTTTTTTATAGTAACGTCGTAATTTTTTGCATCTACTTCATTGTTAATGGTTTCCATTAGAAAATAATCTTTATCATTAGAAGAAACATAAAATTCTACTTTTGTGGGCATCAAAATCCAGGAGCGAGAATCTTGCAGAAAATTTGCAGAAATTTCGGTGATTTCTTTTTGTGTTTTTAAATCAATTACAGCTTCAAAATCTTGAGATTGATAACCTTGCCATTCTCCTTTTTTCCAGTTTTCGTCACCGTAAATTCCGTCTATCAAACCTTCATCTCCACCTGCAGTATATTGCGAATTGTATTTAGAATTTATTTTTATGGAATAATTATTAGGCTTTTTATAAAAAATTCCTTCAATGGTATTGCTTTGTCCATTTTTTGTTTTCACATACGCTTCAATTGTTGAAGTTTCATCAATATAAAAAGGTCTTAAATATTTTATAAAATTTATTTCTTCGGGCCAACAGTCTTCTGAATCAATAATTTTGACGAAAATATCATCTTTCGGATTTTCAGAAAAAAGTTCAATTTTCATTTTATCTTTAAACGATTTGCTTTCTGCTTCAATTGTTGGAACGGGAATAATATTTTCAATTTTTTCTGATTCATAACTTTTTTCATGATTAAAATTATCCAAAATCGCATTAAGTTTAACGTCCATTAAACTTCCATCCTTCATCCGGATACTATTAAAATACGGTTTTGAAATTTGCCACTCATTTCTCCCAGGCGTTACCTGATAAATTCCCATCGAACTCAAAACATACCAAGCAGACATTTGTCCGCAATCTTCATTACCAATCAATCCGTCTGGAGAATTTTTGTAAAAATTATCTAAAATATAATGAACTTTTTTCGCAGTTTTTTCAGGTTTTCCGATGTAATTGTACAAATAAGCCATGTGGTGACTTGGCTCGTTTCCGTGTGCATATTGCCCGATTAATCCCGTAACATCGACTTGTTCTCTTCCTGTAGTTTTGCTTTCAGAGTTGAACATTTCGTCTAATTTTTGTTCAAATTTTGCATTTCCGCCAAATGCTGCAATCATTCCTGGAATATCTTGTGGAACGAAAAAAGTGTATTGCCACGCATTTCCTTCTGTATAATTATTGTTCACTTCTCGCGGATCAAAATTCTTTTCCCAACCGCCATTTTTTTTAGGTTGAATGAAACCTGTTTTCCAATTAAATAGATTTTTCCAATTTTGAGAGCGTTTCATGAAATATTCGTAGTCAGAATTTTTATTTAAAATTTGCGCCATTTGTGCAATACACCAATCGTCATAAGCGTATTCCAAAGTTTTAGAAACACTTTCATGATCGTCGTCTATAGAAATAAATCCGTTTTCTTTATAGGCTTTCAATCCCAAAACATCTCGCATTGCAGAACTTTTGCTCGCTTCAAATGCTTTTTCATAATCGAAACCAGTAATTCCTTTTACCATTGCATCTGCAATCACAGAAACGGAGTGATAGCCAATCATACAATCGGTTTCGTTGCTTGCTAATTCCCAAACTGGCAATCTTCCACCTTGTTCGTACATTTTCAGAAATGTATTGATGTAATCTGCAGTTCTTTTTTTATCTATTAAAGTATAAAGCGGATGTGCAGCACGAAAAGTATCCCAAAGTGAAAACACAGAATAATAATCAAAACCTTCTGCTGTATGAATTTTATTGTCCATTCCACGGTATTTTCCGTCCAAATCTTGTGCAATATTGGGCTGAATCATGGTGTGATACAATGCAGTGTAGAAAATCGCCATTTTATCTTCATCCTTATCTTTCACTTCAATTTTAGAAAGTTCTTTGTTCCAAAGATTTTCTGCATCTGCTTTCACTTTTTCGAAATCCCAATTTTTTATTTCTGTTGAATTCAATTTTGCACCATCAAAACTTGTTGGGGAAAGAGAAACTTTTACGAGAATTTTTTCACCTTTTTCAGCTTGTTTAGCGAAAATTATTTTTAAATCTTGACCAAGAGATTGAATTTGATTTTCTGAAACCTTATTTCCTAAAAATTTAGTTATTTTTAAAGGAATATTGAACTCAATTTGAGCATATACATATTGATTTGTAGCCCAAGCTTTACTTTTTCTTAAAACTTGAATAGTTTTTTCATCAATAATTCTTATTTCTCCTTGCAACAATTCATCACGATGATTGAGATCTAAAATAATATTGGCATTTCCAGCTTTATTAAAAGTATATTCGTGGAAACCAACTCGGGTTGAAGTAGTTAAACGCACATCAATATCGTCATCATCTAATTTCACTGCATAAAATCCTGTGCTTGCTTTTTCATTGGCATGAGAAAATTTTGATGAATAAATTGTATTATCAAAACTCGGTTCGCCCATTGTTGGCATCAACATAATATCTCCAAAATCTGAAACGCCAGTTCCGTTGAGATGTGTGTGAGAAAATCCATAAATCACAGAATCTGAATAATGATAACCAGAACAACCATCCCAACTGCCATCAATTCTTGTATCAGGCGAAAGTTGCACCATTCCGTGTGGCACAGTTGCACCGGGAAAAGTATGTCCATGTCCACCAGTTCCGATGAATGGGTTTACGTGTTTTGCGAGGTTTTGGGAGAAACCTGTAATAAAAAAAGATAGCAATAGAGTTTGTATCAATTTTCGCATATATTATATTTTTTAATGATAAATAACATTTGCTATTTTTCAAATTTATTTTTATTGGTTCTAAATTAAGAAAATAAATCCGTAAATTTGTAATCTTATTTTATTTAAAAATTATGATTAATAAAGATAAAGTACAAGCTTTTCTGAAAGAAATAGAAGTAGATGATTTGGTAACAAATTTTCAAGTAATGGGAGAAAATATCTTTATTGATATGGTAGCACATTCTCCTGCAATGCACGAGAAAAAAAAGCTGGAAGCAGCTATGAAACAAGCGTTTTCTACAGAATTTGGCGATGATATTACCTTGAAATTAAAAATAGTTTCTCCAGAACCAGAGCAAATTGCACAAAGCCAAATAAAAGGCAAAGAAATTCCTGGAATACAAAATATAATCGCAATTGCATCTGGAAAAGGTGGTGTAGGAAAATCTACAGTTGCAGCTAATCTTGCTGTTACATTAGCAAAAATGGATTTTAAAGTTGGGCTTTTAGATGCAGATATTTATGGACCATCTGTTCCTACAATGATGGATACAGAAGGTCAAAAACCAATTTCTGTAGAAGTTGATGGAAAAAACTTGATGCAACCATTAGAAAATTATGGTGTAAAAATGCTTTCTATCGGTTATTTTTCTGGTGCAAACCAAGCGGTAGTTTGGCGTGGACCAATGGCAAGCAAAGCTCTAAATCAATTGATAAGAGATGCGAATTGGGGAGAATTAGATTTTCTTTTGATAGATCTTCCACCAGGAACAGGAGATATTCATTTATCAATAGTACAAGAAGTTCCTGTAACTGGAGCTGTGATTGTTAGTACGCCGCAACATGTTGCTTTGGCAGATGTGAAGCGTGGTATTGCAATGTTTCAAATGGAAAGCATCAATATTCCAGTGTTAGGATTGATAGAAAATATGTCTTATTTTTCTCCAGAAGAATTGCCGGATAATAAATATTATATTTTCGGAAAACAAGGTGCTCAATATCTTGCAGACGATTTGAATATCCCAATTTTAGGAGAAATTCCTTTGATACAAAGTATTCGCGAAGCAGGAGATGTAGGAAGACCTGCAGCTTTGCAAGAAGGCAGCAAAATTCAAGAAATTTATGTGGAAACTGCTCAAAAAATGATTGAAAGTTTGGTAGAAAGAAATAAATTTATGCCACCAACAGAAGCTGTTAAAATTACGACAATGGCAGGTTGTTCTCCAAAAAAATAATCAGAATTATGAAAACAGGAGCCACTCAAGAAGATATTGTAACAAGAGTTCTGCAAGCTTTAGAAAGTATTCGCCCATTTTTATTAAATGATGGTGGTGATATAGAATTGGTAGATGTTTTGGATGATAAAGTATTGGTGAAATTACAAGGCAATTGCAATGGTTGCCCAATGAGTTTTTCTACTATAAAATTGGGTGTAGAAACCACTATCAAACAATATGCACCAGAAATTTCTGTGGTAGAAAGTGTGAATTAAAGACACAGTGTTTTTTTAAATAATTAATTAAGAGATTCTTTAAAAGTTTAAACAAGCTCTTAATTTCTTAAATTCTCTCCAATTCCTCCGCAGAAATCACCGTTTTGAAAGCTCCATAATTCACCGTTACTTTATCGTTTTTCTGCAATTTTTCTATCGTTCCTACACTTGTACTTCCCGTAATTCTCACTCTTTGTCCAATTTTCAACCAAAGATCTCTATCTTTTTGAACTTTTATTTCTTGTTTAAGGTTGGTTTCGGCAATTTGCTCTTGTACGTTTTCTTTTTTTAATTCTTGGGTGATTTTTCGCTTCACCACTTGCAGTTTTTTGCTTTCTGTTTTGTCTTCACTCAATCTTCGGAATTTTTCTTGCTCCAGAATTTTCACGAAATCTTTCACCACATCTTTTCGGGATTTTCCTTTTGCATAAGATTCTATAAAAGCTTCAACTTTACCACCAAATTGTAGTTTACGATGCTCATCTTCATATAATTTTTGAAAATTATGCAGTTTTTGTTGAAGCTGATCGTTTAGTTTTTGCAAATTTTCTTTCTTGTTTTGGGCAGAATCTTTTTGCTCGGTAAGATTGGTTTTTAGTTTCTCTACTTCAAACTTTTCTTGCTGAAGTTTCACGATGGTTTTATCTAAATTAACGATGTCGTGTTCCACTTTTTGTTTCGCAGAATTGAGGATAAATCTTGGAATTTTATTTTTTTCTGCAACTTCAAAAGTAAAAGAACTTCCAGCTTGCCCCAATTCCAATTTGTACATTGGTTCAAGGGTTTTTTCGTCGAAAAGCATGGCTGCATTTTGTGCATTTGGCAATTGTTCTACTACAATTTTTATGTTCGTGTAATGCGTTGTGATGATGGCAAAACTCTTTTTATCATAGAAATATTCCAGAAAAGCTTCTGCTAAAGCTCCACCCAATTCTGGATCAGAACCTGTTCCAAATTCATCAATTAAAAGCAAAGTGTTTTCATCAGCTTCTTTAATGATTTTCGCCATCTTTTTCAAACGAGAAGAGTAGGTAGAAAGATGATTTTCTATGGATTGATTGTCGCCAATATCCGTAAGGATTCTATCAAAAAAGTACATTTCGGATCTTGGATGTACAGAAACCAAAATTCCACTTTGTATCATCAATTGAAGCAAACCAACGGTTTTCAAAGTGATGGATTTTCCACCAGCATTGGGTCCAGAAATACAAATTATTCTGTTGTGTTCCGTAAATTTCAACGTTTGAGGAAAAATTTTCTTTTTTTGCTCTAAGTTTTTTATAAATAATAAAGGATGAAAAGCATCCAATAATTTCATGGTTTTGTGAGGGTTTATTTTTGGTAAAACCCCATTTATTTTTTCTGCAAAAAGTGCTTTCGCTCTTGTAAGATCTAAATCGAAAATATAAGTTTGATATTCTGATAATTGTGGTTGAAATTCTGATATTTCAAAGGTGAGTTTTCGTAGAATTTTATCAATTTCTTTTTTCTCGGCTTCTTCGTTTTCTCGTAATTTAAAAAAATGTTTCACCACGTTTTCTGGCTGAATATAAGTGATAGAACCTGTTTTAGAAATACCTAAAGCTCTACCAGGAACTCGTTTTTTGAAACCAGATTTCACAGCCAAAACTCTTTGTTCATCTACAATACTTTCTCGAATATCGTCTAAATAATCTAAATTTCCGTAGGTAACCAAAGCTCTTCCAAAATTTTCTTGAATGGTTTTTTTTGCAGAAGAAATTTCTGTTCTTATTGTGTTTAAAGTAGGAGAAGCATCATTTTTCACTTCACCAAATCTATTGAAAACTTGGTCTATTTTATCAATAATAATTTTTTGAAAATCTAAAGCAGCAACTTCATCATTCAAAATTGGAAACATTTCTTGAAGTGCAGGAAAGAATTTCTGCAATTTCCCAACTTGAGCCGTAATATTTTTTATATTCGTGAAAGCTTTAGAATCTAAGCGATAATTTTCGATGAGCATCAACTTCAATTCAGTTTCTATATCGCTGTACTCGTTGAAAGGTATTGCATTTTCGCTTTCAAAAGAGGTGAGGAATTCTGATGTTTTTTTTAAAGAAATTTCTGCTTCTTGCTTTGGAATTGGTTGAATATTCAGAATTTTTTCAGCTACTTTTGGGGAATAAGCGAATGGAGCTATTTGTTCTAAAAGCTGATCGAATTCTAATTCTTGAAGATTGTCTTGATGTATTTGCACGTTGCAAATTTAATGATAATTTTTATTGCATTTTAAGAGCAATTGGAGATTTTAATTTTTTTACCACAAAAGATACAAAGACAAACTTTGAGACTAAGAGCTTGTTTAAATTTTTTATAAAAATATTTTTAACCACAAAAGGAACAAAAAAATGAGCTTAAATAATTCTTTTTAAAGTGAAAATAAGGCACAATACACTTATTTTTACTTTAAAAAGTGTTTAATTTTCTTAAACTTTTGTTCCTTTTGCTTCAAATTTATATTGTAAAATGAATCAGCGAACCTTTGGTTTGTGGTTTTAATACAATTTTAAACAGGCTCTTAGTTTGATTTAGTTTTATATTCGGAATTAAGTGGTAATTATAATAAGCGACTTTTTCCATTTTTCTATGATAAACATTGTTTAATAATTACAATTTTGATAAAATATATGTTAAAATATCATAAATTAATTATAAATTTGCATAGTTGAATATTAAAAAATTATAATTATGAAAAGAAATTTATTTGCTTTAGCTTGTTTAATAACAGCTAATTTTGGATTTGCCCAAATTCCTACTTATGTACCAACTTCTGGTTTGGTAGCATGGTATGGTTTCTCTGGAAACACCAACGATTCTTCGGGAAATGGTAATAATATGACATTAAATGGTGGAATTGTAGCAGTTGCAGATAGAGCAGATGTTCCAAATAGTGCATACGGATTTAATGGAACTTCAGGATATATGGTATCTTCTGCACTTTCGCACACATTCACTCAAGCAGGAGATTTTTCTTTTTCTATTTGGTGTAAAGTAAAAGGGAACACAGCTACTGGAGTTGCAATGATGAGCGGTGTAAGTACTTCTGGAAGACATATTTGGAATGTTCAAACTAATACTACGCAACCTATGTTTGGTACAAATAAACAAGGTTCTGCTTGGAATTGGGCTTATGGTACTGCTTTTACTCTTAATAAATGGGAGCATTATGTAGGAACATATAGCAATGGAAACATGGTTTTATACATCAATGGAGTGCAGGTTGTAACTCAAACTAATACTTATACCACTGCAACATCTTCTGCTAATCCACTTTATATTGGTAGAGGATTGAGTGCAACTGCAGGTTTTTTCAATGGTGATATAGATGATGTCGGAATTTGGAACAGAGTTTTGACTGCTGCAGAAATTAGCAATCTTTACTTAAGTACACTTGGAACTTCAGAAACATCTGTGAAAGGTAGTTTAGGTATTTATCCTAATCCAGCTAAAGATGTAATAAACATAAAGACAGATTCTCGCAAAGATTTTGAATATACAATTGTAGATGCGAGTGGTAGAAGAGTTGCTGCTGGAAAAGCTTTAAATTCTATTAATGTATCAGAATTAAATTCTGGTGTTTATTGGTTACAAACAAATTTTGCAAAGCCAACACAATTTATTAAAGAATAAAATTGTTTATTTTAACTATTTATAGAAATCAGGTTTGCGAATTGCAGACCTGATTTTTTATAATCCTAAAATACTTTTAGACAATTGTAAAATTTTTTACAAAAAGGAAGTTTAAACCAAACGGTTTTAAAAATATGCAAGTTTTTTAAGTAAATTAAAAAAAACCGCTAAAAAAAATTTAACGGTTTGTATATTGAAATTTAGTACATGACAAAAAATATAACCTGTTGAAAATCAGTTAAATAAGTCAAATA
>CAXYUO010000105.1:0-9050 GCA_964292185.1 uncultured Frigoriflavimonas sp. | reverse complement strand
AGAACTTTTAAATGATTTTTATAACAGATTTTTTCTTTATCGGACAGTAGTGAATACGAATATTTCAATTAAAACATATCATTATATATGGGGCCAGAACTTTTCCAAAAATTATCTTACATCAGAAAAGATTTACATAAAAACTTTGCAGAACTTTCTACTTTAGAATTTAGAACTTGTCAAAAAATATTTGATTATTTAAAACAAAATACCAACGCAGAAATCATAAAAATAGGAAAAACAGGAGTTATAGCAGGATTTCAAGGAAAAGAAGAAGGAAAAACAATTTTGCTAAGAGCAGATACAGATGCACTTCCTATTTCTGAAACCAATACTTTCGAGCATCGTTCCATCAATCCTAATGTTTCTCATAAATGCGGACACGATGGTCATACTACAATTATGCTTGGTGTTGCAGAATTATTAACAAAAAAACCTATCGATAAAGGAACAATTTTACTACTTTGGCAACCTGCAGAAGAAAACGGAATGGGTGCAAAAGCGGTGATGGAAGATGAAAATTTTAAAAGATTGAAAATCGATCAAGTATTTGCATTGCACAATTTACCAGGTTTTCCACTTCATAAAATTGTGTATAAAAAAGGAGCATTTACGGCAAATGTGAGAAGTTTAATTTTGAAATTGAATGGAAGAACTGCACATGCTGCAGAACCAGAACATGGCGAAAATCCAGCTTTGGCAATTGCAGAAATTTTACAATTTTGTGAGAAATTGACCAATAACAACCCAGAAAAGAAGGATTTTTTCTTGATTACTTCTATTTATTCTGAATTTGGAACTAAAGATTACGGAATTTCTGCAGGTATTGGAGAATTGCATCTTACCATAAGAAGTTGGGATCCTGTTTGGTTTGATAATCAAGTGGAAATTTTGCAAAATATAGCAATTGAATTTTCAAAAAAATATGGTTTACAAATAGAATATTCTTGGACACAAGAGTTTTTCTCTAATCAAAATGATAAGGATGCAGTAAAAATCATTAAAAAATCTGCGGAAGAACTACAATTAAATCATTCAAAAATAAAAACGCCTTTCAAATGGGGAGAAGATTTTGGATTGTTTACACAGCAAATTCCTGGAGCTATGTTTGGAATTGGTTCTGGAAAAAATTGCCCTGCACTTCACAATCCAGATTACGATTTTCCAGATGAAATTACAGAAACTGCCGCTACTCTATTCTATAAAATTCTTGAAAATGCAGTCTAAACTTACACCCACTTCTTGGTTAGAAATTTCTAAAAGTGCGCTACAGAACAACATCAATTTTATCCAAAAAATGCTGGGTAAAAAAACTATTTTCTCTTCTGTAATCAAAGGAAATGCTTACGGACACGACATTGAGGTTTATAGCCAATTGGCTTATGATTGTGGAATAAGACATTTTTCTGTGTACAGTGCGAATGAAGCTGAAAGATTTTTGAATGCCATAAAAGGAAATTTCACACTTTTAATTTTAGGAAATTTGAGTGAAGAAGAAATGTTTTGGGCTATAGAAAATGAAGTAGAATTTTATATAATTAATCTTAGTTCGCTTGAAAGAGCTATCAATTCTGCGAAAAAAGCGAAAAAAATGGCAAAAATTCATTTAGAATTTGAAACCGGAATGAACCGAACTGGAATAGATTTCAAGGATTTAGAATTGGCAATTTCTACATTTAATAAAAACGAAAATTTATTAGATTTAAAAGGAGTTTGCACGCATTTAGCTGGAGCAGAAAGTGTTACAAATTATAAAAGAATTGAAGATCAAATAAAAGTTTTCAAGAGAATAAAAATGAGATTTGCTGTTGAAAAAACGATGAAACCTCTGTATCACATTGCATGTTCTGCAGGAGTTTTGCGATATCCGAAATACGTTTTCGATATGGCGAGAATTGGGATTTTACAATATGGATTTTTCCCAAATAATGAAACTTTTATTTATTATGTTCTCAAAAATAACATTCAAGAAAATCCACTTCAACGTGTGATTTCTTGGAAAACGAAAGTTGTAGAAATAAAAAAAGTAAAAGCTGGTGAATTTATTGGTTATGGAAGTAGTTTCTACACCAATATTCCTACAAAAATTGCGATTTTACCTGTTGGTTATGCTTTTGGATATGCTAGAAGTTTGAGCAACCAAGGAAAAGTGCTTATTAATGGTGGTAGAGAAGATGTAATTGGAACTATTAACATGAATATGCTTACCATTGACGTTACCAATTTACCAAATGTGAAAATTGGCGATGAAGTTGTTTTGATAGGAAAACAGGGAGATCAAGAGATTTCTGTATCGTCTTTTAGCGAATTTAGCAATCAATTAAACTATGAACTTTTGGCGAGATTGCCTATGGATATTGAAAGAATTGTGGTGGATTAATGAAAGCTATTTGATATTTTTGCCACGAATGCACGAATTTTAAAAGTAAAAATTCACAAAAAATTTATTCGTGAATTCGTGGCTGAAAAACTGCAATAATTTTAATTCTTGTAAACCACAGGCAAAATTTCATTTTTCATCAATGCATATTTCTGAATTTCTGAATCAGTATATTTTTGAGAATAATAGAGAACTTCTGTTGTAAAACCTGCTTTTTTTAATCTATCAAAATAATCTAAGCCGTACCAACGAACATGATCATATTGCCCGAAATGTTTCTGACGTTCTTTCGCATCTGTGATTGTAAAATCTTCATAAGATTTTGCTAAAGAGCTTTTCATAGGAACTTGAAAAATTCCCCATCCACCTTTTTTCATTACACGAAACAGCTCACTCATTGCTTTTGCATCGTTTTCTATATGTTCTAAAACGTGATTACAAAATACAACATCATAAGATTCATCATCAAAAGGAAGATCCAAAATATCTGCTTTCACATCTACAATTGGCGAATATAAATCTGCAGAAGTGTAATCCAGATTTTTCATTTTCTTAAATTTCCGAAGAAATTCTTGTTCTGGAGCGATGTGTAAAACTTTATAATTTTTGGTAAAAAAATCGGTTTCATTTTGAAGAAAAAGCCACATTTGGCGGTGTCTTTCTAAGCTTAAAGTTCCTGGAGAAAGAGCATTTTCTCTGGATTTTCCGTAGCCATAAGGTAAAAATTTTCGGTAAGAATTTCCATCAATCGGATCTGTAAATTTATCTCCTTTAAAGAAAAGTACTATTAAAGGACGAAAAAAAACACTTAACGAAATGAGAAATGGTCTTGGTATTTTATTTAAAATAAATTTGGAAAGTTTTTTCATTTATAATTTATAAAAAGCAAATTAAAAGTAAGTGTTAACGGCAAATTCAAATTGATCAATAAATATTTTTTTGAATGCACTAATATTGTTTTGTTCATAAAAAATAAGCATTGCTTTTTTGTAATCTATAGAATCTACCGTTCGAAAAGA
This sequence comes from uncultured Frigoriflavimonas sp., assembly GCA_964292185.1. Classification (GTDB taxonomy): domain Bacteria; phylum Bacteroidota; class Bacteroidia; order Flavobacteriales; family Weeksellaceae; genus Frigoriflavimonas. Next base: position 5,651 of record CAXYUO010000105.1, on the reverse strand, counting down.
AAGTGGACAAAAATTATAATTCATTAATATAGAGTTACTTACAATTCTCGCAGTTCTTTTGTTACCATCCATAAATGGTTGAATATAGGAAATAATGACGAGTGCAAGAATGGTTTTTTCAAAAATATTTTCTTTAGAATTAATCAATTTACACAAATCTTCTAATGCTTCTCTTATTTGAAATTCATTATCTAAAGGTTTATAATTAGTACCAGAAATACCAATTTTCCTTATTCTTAAATTTTTAGTAACACCTAATTCTTTTATCAAAATAGAATGAATATTTTCAATTTTTGTAACTGATATTTCGTTAAAATAATCTGGAAATTCTATTAAAAAATCCAAGGCTTCTTTGTGATTTAGGAGCATTACTGCTTCATCTTTTGTTTTCCCAGAAGCAGTTTCTTTCTCTTTCAAAAGTTTTTCTGTTTCTAAAAGTGAATAGGTATTTCCTTCGATTTGTGAAGATTTCCAACTCAAATCTATCGCCAATCTTTCCAGTTCATTTTTGTACTCATTTTCAGACAATTGAGAAACATTGTGTAAGAATTTTTGTTGTAGATTTTCTAATTTTTCAAATTCTTTTTTATTAAATAAATTCAAATTGCTCAATGTATCTGAAATTAAATGAAAATTGAAATTTTCATTTATGATTCTTTCATCTATTTCTTTCAGATAATATTTTTCAATATCTATTGGATTTAAAACTTCAAAACCTTGAGATAATTTTAATTTTGTACCTTTTTTTGTGCCAGAAACTGAAATATAATTATCCGCAACAAGTTTATTTACTACTCTTTTCAAAGTTGCATAACTAATTTCTAAATTCAAATCTTTGTGCAAATCTCTTGCAGATTTCTCTGGATTAAATTTTAAAAAATCTATTATATTTTGTTCAATTATAGTCATTCAATTTTTTATCGCTCACAAATATAAAAAATATCGCTCATAAAAAAGAGTTTTTGAGCAATAAACCGTGTTGTTTTGAGCGATATAATACTTAAAAATTGATTTTCATTTACCAATTATATTGAAAAGGCTCTTCCTCATCACTTACAATTCCCAATGCATCATAAATATATTTGAAAGTAGAAAGCAATATTGGTTTTCCACCAATTACCGCAACATTATGCTCGAAATGTGCAGAAGGAGAATTATCAACACTTGTAACTGTCCAACCATCACTATGAAATTTCACTTTATCGGTTCCGAGGTTTATCATGGGTTCTATTGCGATTGTTAGTCCATCTTTTATCACTTTTCCACTACCTTTTCTGCCATAATTAGGAACTTGAGGATCTTCGTGCATTTTTTTTCCAAGACCATGACCAACCAATTCTTTCACAACTCCATATCCGAAACCTTCGCAATGGGATTGAATAGCGTAAGAAACATCTCCAATTCTTTTTCCTCTCACACATTGCTCAATGCCTTTGTATAAAGATTCTTTGGTTCTTTGTAATAATAATTTTGTGTCTGGATGCACTTCACCAACTTGAAAAGAATAGGCGTGATCTCCATAATATCCGTTCATATAAACACCGCAATCTACAGAAAGTATATCACCTTCTTCTAAAGGTTTTACGTTGGGAATTCCGTGAACTACTTCTTCATTTGGAGAAATACATAGGTTTTTTGGGAAACCATACATTCCTAAAAACGCTGGTTCTCCACCATGATCTCTGATAAATTCGCCACCTAAATTATCTAGATGTAAAGTTGTGCAACCTGGTTTTATTTCTTTTGCGAGCATACCCAAAGTTTTAGAAACCAATTGAGCACTTTCTCTCATGATGTATATTTCTTCGAGAGATTTTAGTTTTATCATTGTTTTTATGTTTGAAGTCGGAAGTTTGTTGTCCGAAGAAATAATAAGTTTAAAGAATATTTAAATAGTACTTTGTCAAATGTTCAAATTAATTCTTTTTACCAAAAAAGTCCTTTTTTCTTGGATTTTTTCATTTTAGAATAGGCTAAAACTTCGGTTCCTTCTACACGAAATTCAATTTTTTCTGTGATGATGTTATAAATTTCTCCCCATCCTGGAAAACCACCTAAATTTCTATCATCTATAAAAAGATCAGCATCTATTTTTCTGGATTGAGATTGAATATCAAAGACTTCACCTTCAAAACTAGAATTGATAGCGTAAAACTCCAAGTCATTTTTTTTACAAAATTCTACAGCTTCATCAAGATATTTTCCACTTCTGTAAGTCCAAAGAATTAATCTATAACCTTCGGATTGTAATTTCTTCAAAGTTTCAAATGCGAAAGTTCTTGGTTTTCCTATTCCAGGATAGCCATCATGAACTATAGTTCCATCAAAATCTATGGCGAGTTTTTTATTGCTTTTCATTTTTTTCAATTTTGTGTTTGCAAATATACAAAATAAAAAAAGTGATGAAAACTACATTCATCACTTAATTTTTTCTTATTGAAAATAATTTATTACAAATCTACCCATTTAAAGTTCATTTCTCTATCTGGAGTAGAAATTCTATCGGTAATTCTTTGTAATCTATTAGGTAATTTCATTAAATATTCTTGTGCTTTTTGTGCAGTTTCATTTAGACCATCAATGTGTTCTATTTTCCACTCGCCTAATAAATCTTTTAAAATATTGATGTAATCTTGTGCTGTATAAACTGAACATCTTTGTGCTGCATCGGAAAAATGCTCCCAAAGTTCTCCTGCTTTTTGACCAGATTGACGCATTAAATGTGCAGGCATTACAATTTTATTTTTCATCATGCTTTCAAAAGCAAGCATCATTTCTGAAGGATCTAATTTGAAAATTTCTTTCACAAAATGAGAATATGCTTTTGCATGTCTGGCTTCATCTGCAGCAATTACTGCACACATTTTAGCTAATTTTTTGTTACCACTTTGTTTTGCCAAAGTACCTACTCTTCTATGAGAAATATTGGTAGCTGTTTCTTGAAAACTGGTGTAAACGAAATTCTTATACGGATCATTACTTGTTCCTAAATCAAAACCATCTGCAATAAGATATTGCGTTGTAATTTCCATTTCACGCATATTCACACGTCCACATAAATATAAATATTTGTTCAGTAAATCTCCGTGACGGTTTTCTTCGGCAGTCCAAGATCTTACCCATTTTGCCCAATTATTTCCACCGTCTTGATCTACACCTTCTATTCCCATAATCCAACTTTCGTAGGAAGGAAGAGCTTCTTCGGTTATACAATCTCCGATTAATGTTACGAATAAATCATAAGGCATTTCTCTAGCAAAAGTTTGCAATTCTTCTACTTCATATTTGAAATTATCACTTGTAGGATCTGGTAAAAAATCAGATGGCTGCCAAATTTTTTCAATTGGCGTCAAAAAATCGTCGATGTAACCCATCACATTTCCATCAAGGGTTTTCATTACTTCTTTCCTCACTAATTTTTCGTACATATATTCTACTTTAGATTACAAAGATAAATTAATTATACTATTATTAGCATAATACATTGATTTATATCTTTACAATATTATATAATTTTTTTTGAACATTAAAAGAATTTTATTAAAAATACTTAAAAATAATTTAAACTAAATACTTTCCCCCGTCAATTTATGCGTACGTTTTGTTCCTTCGTACATTTCGTATTGTAAGAATTTGCATTCTAATTTACTATTTCAGGAATCATTTTATAAATATCAATTTTAAAAACGTCTTGTATTGCTCGTAAATATTTAATTTGGTCTATATCTTTTTCAATTATATCTTTAAAATATTCTTCTGCACTAATTGCCAATTCTGAAATTCTTTCGGATTTTCTCTTAATATATCTCAAGCGAGTATTTACGAATATTTCGTCATTAAGATTCAATAGATTAATTAAATTCGTAGCTGCAATATCATTAGGATTACAGATAAATAATCCTTCAAGATAAATTATTCTCTCTTCAAAATCTTCTGCACAAGGATGAAGAATTGGTTCTATCCATTTGCTATTCTTTATATTATTTGGCTTGTGTTTTACGCTAAACCAGTTTTCATAACCATCTTCTAATTTTCCTTTAAAAGTAGGATTAAAATGTTCAATATCAACTGCATCATTTTTACCAATATATTCTTCTGTATAGGCACAAAATCTTTTTTGTTCGATTAAAAGCATTTTACTTAATACGGAATTATTTCCTTTAATAATATATTTTAAATTGTTCAAAACTATTTCAGACTTTGGATTTTTTATAATTCTTTTCATTCTAAAAATTATATTTTTCGCCCAAAACTTCTAATTTTTTTGAAATCTCTTTCTTCTTTTTATCATCTTTTTCAAAATGAATTTTTTGTTTTAATTCTTTATATTCATCGAAAGCTTTTTGTCCATATTTGTTAATGTAATTTATCCCAAAATCATTTGCTAAAATATCATTTGGATCATCACCAATTGGAGAATTTCCTCTTCTAACTTTCACTTTATTATCTTCAAAATACAAAATAAATCTTTCTTCTGGCTCAAAAGAAGCCGCAATAAAAGGTGAATGCGTGGCAATTATAAATTGTGCATCTGGCGAAACTTGCCTATAAAAATCCATCAATTCCATCTGAACATCTGGATAAAGAGAACGTTCTGGTTCATCTATTAAAACAATAGATTGAGAAGTATCTATTTGAAAAAGTGGGAGCATATAAAGTAATAATGCTTTTGTTCCAGTACTTAATCCACTAATTGGAATAATTTCGTCATTTAATTTATTTTTAAAAGAAATTGGGTATTCTACATTTAATTTATCAATTTCTAAATTAAATTTACTTAACAATAAATTAAATTTTTCGGAAAAATCTTCAATCGGATTTGGATTTTCTTCTTGCCATTTTTTAAAAATTCTATTAAATTTCTCAACATCGAATATTTGACCTGCCAACAATAACTCTCTAACTTTAAAATCATATTTTTGTCTATAATCTAAAAAAGAATCTAGTAATTTAATCAAATACTCATCACTGATATTTTCATTAAAAATAAATTCGTCTAAATGCTGATAATTAAATTCTCTTTTTTCAAAAACTATTTCTAATGGGTTGGTGTTGAAATACTTTATGTTTTCGTTGGAAACATAGTTACTGTCAAAAAAAAGCAACTTATTAATGCTTTTTGGGTTAGATAATAATTTTCCTACAACTCCTCCTGTACAATGAATAAAATCATATTTAAAATTATTGTAATTAATTAAATCTTTATTATAGTCTAAATCTTTTCCATCAAAACTTAATTTCAAAGACCCATTTTTGAATTTCCCTGTAGAATCGAAACTTATTTCATCAATTGAATTACCAATTGTTTTGGCTTTTAACAAATACGAAATTATATTGGAAATTATTTCAAGCAAAGTAGTTTTCCCCGTTGCACTTTGACCAATAAAACATATTTTTTCTAATGGTAAACCTGCCTTTTTATGACCTTCTGGATACGTGAAATCAAATTCTAAATCTTGTAAATGAAGATAAGAATCAATTTTTATTTTTTTAAGTTTCATATTTTTAAATGTATCGTAAATTTACATTTATTTATCAAATTTACTCTGTTTCTGTATTTCCTCCTTCCAATTTATGCGTTCTTTTCGTTCCTTCGTACATTTCGTATTGTAAGAATTTACATTCTAATTTTCCGTTGTATAGTTTTATTT
>CAXYUO010000104.1:0-9060 GCA_964292185.1 uncultured Frigoriflavimonas sp. | reverse complement strand
AGGAAACTACTTCCATCTTTTAAATAACTTAAATAAAATTAATTTGTTTTTTAAATTTTCAATGAATAGAATATTTTCAATTTTTATTTTAATAGTATTTCAAATTTCATTTGGTCAAAAAATTGATGTTTTAGAATATCAATTTGATTTGATGGGTTTAAAAGATGTGAAATCATTTTCAGTTTATGATGGAACACAAACATTCTTCTTTTTTTCTCAAAATAAAAATATGACTTTTGAGTATTTAGATGAAGAAGAAAATAATATAAATCCATATTATATTTTTAATTATAAAAATAATGAAAAATCTTTTTATCAAACATTTAGTCTTTCAAAAGAAGACGGTATACAAGGTTTCACAAATATAAAAGATATTGTACCAAAAATAAATTGGAAAACTTATAATGAAACTAGAAAGATTCTAAATTACACCTGCACTTTAGCAACAACTAAATTTAGAGGGCGGAATTACAAAGTTTGGTTTACTACAGAAATTCCTGCAGAATTATTTCCATGGAAATTAAATGGACTTCCAGGTGGAATTTTAGCATTTGAAGAAGAAAATGGTTTTTTTAGTGGTGAAGCTACAAGGTATATACGAAATTCATCTTCATTATTGCCAAAGGCATTATTTAGAAATATTAATGATTCATCAATTCAATCTGCAATCCAGTATAAACAATTTATTGAAAAAGATGATAAGTATTTGCAAGATTTACAAAATAAAAGAATTTCAAATATGCCAAAAGGAGCAAATTACAAATTAGTTTCTATAAGAAGTGGACGTCTTGAAACCAATTTCGAGTGGGAAACTGAACCTGCAAAATATTAAATATTATTAATGGTAGAAAACCACTACCATTTTCCACTTTGCCAAAGTTCTTAATCTTTGGCAAAGTTTTTTTTAAATAAAAAACCAAAGATTTATCTTTACATAATTTTTAAATTCTATTGATGAGGATTTTCTGCTTTTTTCTATTTTTCCTCACTATTTTCTGCAATGCACAATCGCAGATTATTGGTTTTGTGAAAGCAGATTCTGCTACTACAAACCTAAAAGCAAACGTAATACTTCTCAACGAAAAAAATGAGATAGAAACCTTTGGTTTTACCAACAAAGACGGTAGTTTTTTGCTTTCCGTAGATCGGCTTGGGAAATATAAAGTGCAGATTACAGCTTTCAATTTTCATGACCAAAATAGAGAAATTTTCATCAATCAAAACAACAAAACCTTTGATCTAGGCACAATTACCATCAGTAAATACAAAGAGCATGAGATAAAAGAAGTAGTAATTACCAGAGAAAATCCTATTCGCATTAGCAAAGATACCATAGAATATAAAGCTGCAAAATTTGCTAACGGAACAGAAATGAATGTAGAAGATTTGCTGAAAAATTTACCGGGAATAAAAGTAGACAGCGATGGAAAAATAAAATTTGGAAACAAAGATGTAGAAGTAGTTTTAGTAGAAAACGATGATCTTTTTGAGCGTGGCTACCAAACATTGACCAAAAATATGCCCGCCAATTCTCTAGAAAAAATACAAGTCATCAAAAATTATTCTAAAAACAAACTCCTAAAAAATGTACAAAATTCTGAAAGCATTGCCATCAATCTCACCATAAAAGATGATGCAAAAGGCAAATGGTTTGGCAGTACAACTTTGGCTTCCACAAGCTATGTAGAAAATTTGTATCAAGTAAAATTTAATTTGATGAATTTTACCAAACGAAAAAAAATATATCTGCTCTACAACCAAAATAATCTCGGATTAAACGAAATACAAGGTGTGCAATATCTTATGAATCCTTCGTCTGATAGAGATGTAGAAAATATGGGAAGCAATATCAACTTAATTTCTCTCATCAATCTGCATTCTAAAAATGGAATTTTCAAGGATAATAGAACCAATTTTAATAATGATAAATTGGTATCTCTCAACTATATCAACAATTTTAAAAACGACTGGAAACTGAAATTTGTAACCATTTTCAACGATATAGAAAATCAAAACTTTGTAAATAGTTTTTATAAATTCAATTATAATGGATTGAATTTTAGCAATATAGAAGATAAAACTTGGAAACAAAGCAACCAAAATGTAATAGCAAAAGTAGAAGTATTAAAAGATTTTAAAAAAGATGCGAACCTACTATTCTACAACAAACTTTCTTGGTTGAAAGAAAATAACGACAATGCTTTTATCTTCAACGATCAAATGAATAATCAAATTGGAGAAAACAAACTTTTTGCTTCAGAAAATAAATTGGTTTATACCAAAAAACTAGATTCTGCAAGTGCAATTGTAGGTGTTGCAAAATATATGTACCAAAACAGACCTTATCAATTTTCCGATGAAAACGATGTTTTTCAATTTATTTTAAATAATTCTGCTGCAAAAAAAGTACAGCAAAATGTAGATTCTAATTTGCAATTTGGAGGTGCAAAAATTTCTTATTTAAAGAGTTTTAATGAAGATAAAACCCTAGAAATACAAATCGGTAACGAATACAGAAAAGACAATCTAAATTCTACTTTATCGGTTTTCGATGCTGCAAATAGTGTGATTAATTTTGATAAAACTGCTTTTGAAAATCTGGTCAATTTTTCACAAAACAAATTGTTTTCTCAAGCAGATTACAATTGGAAAAATAAAAAATGGAGCTTCGGAATTTCTATGATTTCACAATACATTTCTTCTCAATTAAATAATAAAAACACCAATTTGATAAACCTTTCACCCAATATTAAATTGGCTTATCAAAATGTAGATTTAGGCAATTTTAATATAAATGCCAGTAGAAAAATATCGCAAACTGGTGTAGAAAATTTTCATCAAAATTTTATTTATCAAGGCAATAGAAGTTTTCGCCAAAGTGAAGTAGGTTTTCAAAATTTGCCAGATTATAATGTTGGTTTTTCCTATGATTTGGGAGATGAAATAACAAGGAAATTCAATTTTAGTATTAATTATTCTCGACAAGAAGATTATATTGCCAATAATACGATTATCAATCCTAATTATAGTTTTAATCAAAATATTTTGGTAAAAAACAACGACAATCTCTTTGCAAATATAGAAATACGGAGGTATCTGAAAATTGTGAAATCCAGAATTAGTTTATTAGGAAATTATTCTCTATCAAAATATGAAAATAGTATTAATAATTTACCGCTTATTACTTCACAATTTCAAAATATAAAATTGGGTTTCGAGATGAAATCGGGTTGGACAAAGAAAATAAATTATGAATTAGGATATGATTGGACGATTTCTTCCATCAATTCTGATGTAAATTCTATTGATTATTTAGACCAAAAAGCTTTCGTGAATTTGTATTTTAATTTCAGCCCTATTATTCGATTAGAATCCAAATATGAGTATTATAAATTTGGAAACGCATTGCAAAAAACCACCAATTTTTGGGATTTAGAATTTAATTATCAAATGAAAAAATACAAGATGAATATTTTTGTAGAAGCTAATAATTTATTGAATAATAGGAGTATTCAGCAATATTTTATATCCAATATTAGTGAGAGTTTTTATACCCAAAAACTATTGCCAAGACATATTGTTTTCGGAGTGAATAAGAATTTTTGATGAGTTGCGAAAGTGAGAAATTTTAAATTTAAAAAAAACTATTTCCCCAAAAAATGCTTAAAAACTAGCCATTTTTCTTGAAAATAATCTTTCATTTGATGTTTTGTTCTGAGTTTCCAAGTTCTAGGAATATTAGCATAAAAGCTGAAATGTGCTTTTATAACTGCTAAAAAATGCGGAAAACCTTCTTTGTAAGCCAAAAATAGAGCTGCAAAACCATCTAAAACCAATCTTAAAGGAAGTACCCAAAACAATGCAGAAAAAGGTAAATTTTTAAGCAACATTGTTAAATTATTTCTAATATTTAGAAAAGTTTTTCGAGGATTGGTTTTGTTTAAAGTTCCACCACCAACATGATAAACTGTAGAGTAGGGAGTGTAGAATATTTTTTTTCCTGTGTTTTTTAATCTCCAACAAAGGTCTATTTCTTCTTGATGCGCAAAAAAACGAGCATCAAAACCATTTTGAGCCCAAAAATCTTCAGATTTTATGAATAAAGCACAACCAGATGCCCAAAAAATTTCAGAAATTTCTTCAAATTGTCCTTCATCTTTTTCCGTATTTTCAAAAAGTCTTCCTTTGCAAAACGGATAGCCCAAATTATCTATTAAACCTCCTGCAGCACCAGCAAATTCAAAATATTCTTTGTTAGAATAACTTAAAATTTTTGGTTGAATGGCTGCAATATTTTCATCTTTTTCAAATAATTCTAAAACAGGTTCTATCCAATTTTCTGTAACTTCTACATCGGTATTTAATAGGCAATATACATCGGCAGAAATAGATTTTAATCCCACGTTATATCCACCTGCGAAACCATAATTTACATCATTCAAAACAATAGAAACGCTTGGGAAATTTGATTTCAAAAATGCAATAGAATCATCTGTAGAAGCATTATCTATAACAAAAATTTCTGCAATAGGAGAGTGCAGAATTACGGATGGAAGAAACTTTTCTAGCCAATTTTTCCCATTGAAATTTAATAATACTATTGCTGTTTTCAATTGATAGAAATTAATCTTTTGATGTGATGTGCATATTTCCATTTTCTATGGCTCCAAAGATAATTTGCAGGATCATTTTCTATGGTTTTTTGCAACATTATGTGAAACTTTTTAACTACTTCAAATTCTTCAAATTTTGCATCATCTGGTAAAATTCTATAATAATTAATTTGATAATATCCTCGTTTTACCTTCTTCATATCGCAATAAACAAAGGCTAAATCTATTCTTGTTGCCAATTTATCATAACCAATGAAAGCCGGAGTATTTTGGTTTAGAAAAGGTACACCAATATCTACATGAAAAGGATCGGGAGTTTGATCTGCCACAAACATATAGATAGAATTTCCATCGTTTTTATTTTTGAAAATATGTCGTACCACATCATTTGCTTCTATAGACGTGTTTCCGTAGCTATTTCTTATTTTTTTGAGTTTTTCTTCCCAAAAAGAATTTTGCATTTTTCTATAAACAGGATAACTGTTTTTTTGAGGAACAATAGTAGTTAGAGCGGTAATCCATTCCCAATTGAAAACATGTCCGCAAAGTAAAATAATGTTTTTTCCTTCTTTATTTGCTTCGTGAAATACATCTTGATTGATATGCTGAACTCGAACATGCAATTCTGAAGAAGTAATTGTGAAAGATTTGATGGTTTCTACAATATAATCGGACAAATTTTCGAAAAATTGTTTCCTAATTTTTAGAATTTCTTTTTTGCTTTTTTCAGGAAAAGAATTTTGGATATTATTATAAACAATTGCCTTTCTATAGCCAAAAATATGAAAATTTAAGAAGAATAAAACATCCGAAAAAAAGTAGAGTACCTTCAACGGAAGTTTAGAAATGAGGAGAATAATATTAAATATAAATTTCATAATTACAGTTGCAAATTTAACGAAATAATAGGAATTTTGTTTTTATATCTCCATTATTTTTGAAAAACTGAGGTTTTTTAACAATGACTTAATTTTAAAACAGAAAATTTTAAACTAATTTTTTCAACCATTTCATTTTTGAAGCTGTGTAAGGTGGATATTTTAAATTTGGTTCTCCCCAAGTTGCTTTTTTTAATATAGCTTTTTGATGAGAAAATGCTTCGAAACCAAATTTACCATGATAACTGCCAAAACCAGAATTTCCTACACCTCCAAATGGCAGATAATCATTGGAAAGATGCATTACCACATCATTTATACAACCACCTCCGAAAGAAATTTGATTTAAGAATAGTTCTTTTTCAATTTCATTATCTGTAAAAATATAGGCAGAAAGTGGTTTTTCTTTTACCGAAATAATATCTAAAACGGATTGTATATTTTCAAAATCTAAAATTGGAAGTATCGGTCCGAAAATTTCTTCTTGCATTACAGCATCTTCCCAAGAAATGTTTTGCAGAATTGTAGGTTCTATAAACAATTTAGATTCATCTGTTTTTCCACCAAGAAATAGTTTGTTTTCATCTATTAATCTGGTTAATCTATCAAAATTCTTCTTATTAATTATTCTTGTATATTGCGGACTATCAACTGAATACTGAAATTGATTAATGTATTTTTTAAGTAAATTTAAAAATTCTATTTTGATAGATTTTTCTAAATAAATATAATCTGGAGCTACACAAGTTTGCCCAGCATTCAAAAATTTTCCCCAAACAATTCTTTTTGCAGCAACCTCAAGATTTGCATTTTTTGTAACAATTACGGGAGATTTTCCACCTAATTCTAAAACTACAGGAGTTAAATTTTTCGCAGCTGCTTGATATACAATTTTGCCAACTTGGGTACTTCCGGTAAAGAAAATTTTATCAAATTTTTGATTTAATAGTTCTGTAGTTTCTGGAATTCCTCCTGTTATCACATGAATATAATCTTCAGGAAAATTATCATTAATGAGTTTTTGCATGATATACATTGTGTTTTCTGCAACTTCGCTAGGCTTTATAATACAAGTATTTCCTGCAGCAATTGCCGCAACTAGAGGAGAAAGAGAAAGTTGATAAGGATAATTCCACGCACCAATAATAAGGCAATTTCCCAAAGGTTCTGAGTAAATTCTGCTATTTCCTATCTGATTAGACAAGTTTGTGGTAGCAATTTTCGGTTTTGAGAGTTGATCTATTTCTTTTAAATAATAATTAATGTCTTTTAAAATGAAAGAAATTTCAGTAGTATAAGTGTCAAAAGCAGATTTTCCAAAATCTTTTTGTATTGCATCATACATTTCAATTTTATTGTTTTGTATTATAGTTTTTAGTTTTTTCAATTGCGTTTTTCTAAAATCTATAGATTTTGTTGCTTGACTAGAAAAATATCTTTTTTGGCTTTCTACAATTATCTGGATGTTCATCATATTCTTTTATATGTACTTGGTATAAATATATCAAAAAAAAACCGATTCAAATGAATGAATCGGTTTTATAATTTTCAAAAGAGGATGAAACTACAAGATTACTCTATTTGCTTCGTTGTCCATATCAAAAATAGATTTTTCTTTTACTATTTCTTTTCTAGCTTCCAATTTTGGTTTTGTACTTTCGTAAGGAGCATCTGCAATAATTTCAAAAGCATAAGTATATTCCACATCTCTGTGAAGTCTTACTATTGCTTCGTATTTACCAGCTGTTTTGATTGTATTTCCAGGAATTTTGATGAATTTTCTATCAATAGAAATTCCTTTTTTGCTCAATTCTTCAGAAAGATTAGCATTGTTGATAGATCCAAAAAGTTTATTTGCTGCACCTACTTTAGTTTCAATAACTAATGGAGTATTTTTCAATTGATCCACTTTTGCATTAGCTTCAGCTACTAATTTTGCTTCTATTTCTTTTCTAGCTTCCAAAGTTTCAGCAAGCATTGCTTTGTTTTTTGGAGTTGCTAAAAGTGCGAAACCTTGAGGTAATAAGTAATTTCTGGCATAACCATTTTTTACTTCTAATGTATCAAACTCTAAACCTAAGTTTTCTACGTCTTTTTTTAATATAATTTGCATTGTTGTTGTCCGTTTTTTGATTTAGAATCAAGATTCAAGAATCAAGAATCAAGATTTATAAATCTATCACCTACTTTTCTTTTATCTTAAAAATAAAAATCGTTAGAATTAATTATTTATTCAGCAACAAGATTAATAAAATATTGAAAATTCAAAAGTCTATAATCTCTTGTCTATTTGTCTATTATCTTATTTAAGCAAATCTGCTACATAAGGCATTAAAGCTAAATGTCTTGCTCTTTTGATAGCTGCAGAAACTTTTCTTTGGTATTTTAAAGAAGTTCCGGTGTATCTTCTTGGTAAGATTTTACCTTGCTCATTCACAAATTGTAATAAGAAAGTTGCATCTTTATAATCTACATGTTTGATACCAAATTTCTTGAATCTACAGTATTTTGTATTAGTTTTTGTGTTGATGTCTACTGGTGTAAGATATCTTACTTCAGATTCTCCACCTGCGGCAGCTTGTTGCGCCATATCGTCTATTGCCATGTCTTTTGTTTTAAGGGGTTAAATTAAGCTTTCGCTGATTTTCTATTAGCTCTTCTAGTTTCTGCATAAGCTAATGCATTTTTGTCTAGTTTTGTAGTAAGATAACGGATTACTCTTTCATCTCTTTTAAAAGCTAGTTCTAGATCAGCAACGATAGTTCCTTCTCCTTCAAACTGAACAAGTGTGTAGAATCCATTCTTTTTTAATTGAATAGGATAAGCTAATTTTTTTAGTCCCCAATTTTCTTTGGCTACTATTTTGCAATTTTTTGAAGTCAAAAGATCTTCAAACTTTTTTACTGCTTCCTCTACCTGCGCATCAGATAGAACGGGAGTTAAAATGAAAACAGTTTCGTAATGATTCATCATGATTAAAAATATTTATTATTTATTTCGAGGTGCAAAATTAATAATTTATTTTTAATTAATTACTATTTATATAAAAAATTGCGATTATTTAATGATTATTTTATCAATCAATCCTTCATTTTGTCATTTTAAGGTATCAAAAAATAGGATTTAACACCTCTTTTTCATATTTTTGTGAAAATACAGAATTAATAAAATTAAACATATATGGCATTTAAAGACTTTTTCAAATTTTGTTCGAAGGATTTGGAACGAGACGTGTTGCCATCTAGGAGTGCAGTCGGGCTGGCGCGTGAGCGGGCATTGGCATTTGGTCAACAAACAGAAATGGGAGCTGCAGCAGGATTATTTGGTGCTATTTTTATTGCTTTATTCGCTTCTCTTTTTGGAGGAACAAAAACACAAATAAGTGGACCAACTGCACCTATGACAGCAGTTTCTTATTTGGTAATAACCCACGTAATGCAAGAATTTAATGGTGATTTAGAAAAAGCTCTCCCTACCATTTTAATGGTCTTTTTGGGAGCTGGTTTAGTTCAAATTATTTTTGGAATGCTTAAAATTGGAAAATACATAAAATACATTCCATATCCTGT
>CAXYUO010000103.1:0-9096 GCA_964292185.1 uncultured Frigoriflavimonas sp. | reverse complement strand
GCATTCAAAGTCAAAGTTTTTTTATTTGCTTTCTTAAAATATAGATAAAATGCAAATTCGGATTGAAGCATTTTTTCCAAATTTGAAATTTGGAGAGCATTTTTCCGCTTTCACGGTAAAAATCTTTTTGTAAAGTAGTTTTATCAGACATTGGAACAAAGATAAATGTTTTTTAGATTAAATTTTCCATACTGAAAAAATCTTTAGATTTTCCTTAATGATTCTTAATTCCTTCATCTTTCTTAATGGTAAAAAAAATCATTTTAATTCTCTGAAATTTCCAATTATTTATTACAATTCATCAATAATTTTAACAATAGCTTTTACAGAATTTTCTAAATTAAATGGCATTTCGTAATTTTTTAAATTCGTTTCATATTGATTAAAACTTTCAGGATTTTCAAGTGCTTTTTTCATTCCATCATAAATTCCTTCTTCAGAATTTTCTACGATTAATCCTAGTTTTCCTTCTTTCAACATTTCTCGAACTCCAGAAACATCAGTTGCAATCAATTTCTTTTTTAAAGTGATGGCTTCAAACAAAACCGTAGGAAAACCTTCATATCGCGAACTTAAAATATAAAAATCTGCATTTTTAAAATAAGGATAAGGATTATCTGTAAAGCCAAAAAGTGTAGAAGTTTCGGTGACTTTCAGTTCTTTTTGCAAATTTTTGATGTTCTCTAAATCATAACCATCACCTAAAATTTCAATTTTATGAGGGAAACCTTCTTCCAAAAGTCGTTTGTGAACTTTCAACAAACGATCAAATCCCTTTTGCGGAAAAACCGTTCCAACAGAAATGAATGTTGGTTGATAGTTGATAGTTGATAGTTGAAGGTTTTCGTTATTCGATTCTTGATTCTTGATTCTTGATTCTTGGCTCTTAAAAATAATTTCCTCCGTATCCAAAGGATTATAAATTCTTACGATTTTCTCCTTTTCTTCTGCATTTTGAGCTAAACTTTCAAAATCTTGCTCAATTTTCTCGGAAATGACCATTATTTTATCATAACCGAAAAACTTGCGAAATTCTTCATCGGTATAATTGTGAAATTCTGTTTTCTTCAAATCATTGTGAATCCAAATCAATTTTTTCGAAGATTTCTGCGGAGAATTTAGAATCTCATCTCGAAAACCATGAATCGCAGCAAATTCTACATCGTATTTTTTTCCTTTTAAAATAAATTGATAAAGCAAAGTAGGAAACAACTTCAACACCTTTTGATAAATTACCCGAAAAGCTTTTACTGGAATATCTTGTAAACGATTGGTGGTGATCATTTCGCCTTTATTCAAATACAAAACATTGATCCAATCAGGAACTTCAGCCAAATATTTCCCGGAATATAAATTCAATGAAAGGTCGATTTCGTATTTATCTTTGGGTAAATTTTTCAGAAAAGTAACCAATACTTTTTCTGCTCCTCCATGTCGAAGAGAACCAATTCTGATGAGGATTTTCTTTTTGTTTTCCACAGAATTATTTTACCGGTTTATAAATATGAGGAAGATTTTCTTTAATATAAGCATCCAAATTCGGGCGAATTTCTTCCAATTCTCGTGGATACATCACATTGTTTTTCAGTGCTTTATCGCCGTATTCTTCTACGGTGCAAATAAATTTCGCCGGTGTTCCTGCAAAAACAGAATTGGGTGGAGTTGATGAATTCAGTACAGAACCAGCTCCCAAAATGCAATTATCGCCCATTTCAACTCCAGGAAGAATCGTGCAATTATTTCCGATAAAACAGTTTTTACCAATTTTTATTCGTCCGAAATTACGTGCATCTCGGTATTTTTCCATGCTGCGAATGGTGTACATTGCACCATCATGATTGATAAATGTGCAATTTGCCGTTATTTTTGTACGATCACCGATTTCTATTAAATAAGGTTCTGATCCAAATTTGGGTGCTTCGATGAAAATGACCCCTTTACCAACTTTCAAACCGCGTTTTTTGCACATTTCGATATAAGATTTATCGCGAAATTCGGTGCAAATGTTATGGAGTTTTAGAAAAATTCTATAAATCAAATTCATCATTTCGTTTTTGCTAAATTAAGTAAGATTTCTTCAATTTCATCAAAGATTTTTTGATTATCGAATTCTTTTTCAATGTCTTTTAAATTCTCTTTCAAGTCCGAAATTAAGGATTTATTGGTAAGGAATTCTTTCATTGCAGCATACATTTCTTCCGTTTTGTAATCGATGAGGTAGCCCGTTTTTCTATCTTTAATCATGGTTTCTACATCGCCAACTTTGGTTGCAATAATCGGTTTTTGCAAAATTAAAGCTTCAGCGATGACCAAAGGCCAAGCTTCGGATTCTGATGGCATGATGAAAAAATCTGCATTTTTTAGAAAAGGATAAGGATTCATTTTATTTCCCCCGAAAATAAATGTTTTTTCTACGCCCAATTTTTTTTGTTGAGCCAAAAGATTGGGCAATTCTTCGCCATCTCCAATAATAAAAACGGTATGTTCAAAACCTTCATTGATGAGTTGAGAATGAGCATCCATCAACTTATGATACCCTTTTCTGGTGTGCAATCTCCCGATGGAAACGAAAACTGGACTTTTCGGTAAATCATGGATTTTTTCTTCCGCTTTTTTCTTAATTTCTTCAATTGGAATTGCATTGATAATAACACTTTCCTTTGGATATTGAAGATTTGGATAGACTTCGTGCATGATTTTTTCAATCTTTTCTGAACAGTAAATCATGTGATCAAACTGCGGAAAATGTTTTAAAATATCGGGAACCAAAGGTTGCAATTTGGGCAAATCAATTTCCGAATGAAACCAGCCGATTTTTTTAGAATTCTTGTTAGTTGAATGTAGAACCGGTTCAAAATCATTGTAAGTCATCGCGATTTCGATGTCGTATTCGTCTTTTAAATACTCTTTATCAATCATTTGCGGGTTTTTTTGAAGTTTTTCGAGTTTGGTTTTTCTTTTTAAAAGTTGAAATTTTTGAAGCAAAATATTTTTAGAAAAATCTTCTTTACCATCTGTTAAATACACTTTTCTTACATGCGCAGGAAATTCATCTCTCAATTCTCCTTGATTTAAATTGAGAAGAACCGTCATTTCAAATTTTTGCTGATCTAAATTGTTTAGAACGCTTAACATCACCTTTTCTACGCCGCCCATTTCCATAGAACGGTGGCGAAATAATATTTTTATTTTTTTGGAGGATTGAGTCATTTTAATTTAAAAAAGCGATTGAAATAAGATTTTTAGTTTCTTTTTAATTCGATAAGGAATGGAATTTTGGTACGTCAATAAATTGAAAATTTCATCAGAAGAAGTAAATTCGGTTGGGATTTTTTTTCCATTAATGCTGGTCAACTTTCGTCTTTGCATTGCATTCCAAATCACTTTTGCCCAATATTCGTAAGATTTTTTCTTGTGATCATTTTGCGAAATTCCACCAGAATGAGTTCGGTATAAATAGTTGGTTTCATCGATGAAAACTACTTTTCCTTTTTCGTATAATTTTAAATATAAATCTTGATCTTCAGAAATTTTCAGTTCCGTGTTCATTTTCTCTGTGGTTAAATAATATTCTTTGCTAAAACACACTAAATGAGCGATTTGAACGGGATAATTAAAGAAAAAAGGATCGTTATTTTGAACTTGATTTGCAGATTTAAAAGCCGAAATTGGTTGTAGATTCTCATCGCATGACATAAATCTGGAATAAGAGAGCGCCACTTTTTTATCTTTTTTAAAAACTTCAATACTTTTTTCAATTGCAGTTGGTAAAATCGCATCATCTGGATCTACATAACCTACAATTTCGCCAGTTGCTAATTCGATGAGTTTGCTTTTTGTGAATCCAACTCCTTGATTTTTAGTATTTTCAAAAAATTTGAAACGATTATCACTTTCAATAATTTTTTTAACGAAATTCTTTTCGCTTTCATCTGAAGCATCATCCAAAATAATAGCTTCCCAATTTTCATAGGTTTGTTTCAATAAAGAATCGTAGCAATCTTTAAAATATTGAGCATTGTTGAAATGAGCGATGAGAACAGAAAACTTCATATTAATTTGTTTTAATACTCAAGTTTTGTTGATTAACCACTCTAGAATTCGCGGTAATATCTTTAAATAGAATGCAACCTGCTCCAATAATACAATTGTCTCCAATTGTAACACCTTTTAAAACAACAACATTGCTTCCTAACCAACAATTTTTTCCGATAATAATTGGTGCAGTAGAAAAATCTTGGTGAGAAATCTTTAAGCCAGATTCATTTCTTTGATAAGAATGATTGTGATCGTACAATTTTACATTTTCACCAAACAGGGTGTTTTCGCCGATGGAAATATGATCTAAACAGTTGATAGAACAATGATTATTTAGAAAAACATTTTCTTTAATTTCTAAAGAAGCGCCATTTTGAACGATAATGTGAATGTAATTTCTCAACGAAATAGTATTACCCAAAACGATTTTTTTTAATTGAGGATAAAGTATAAAATGATTGTTTATGCCTAATTTTAAATGATTTCCTACAGAAACTTGCGGATGTTTTTCTAAAACTGCCCTTTGTTTTTTTCGTTGAAGTTTTTCTATTATAGATGAAATCATCGGTGTTTTTTTGAAGCTACCACAAAGATACAGCGTTTTTTTTTAGTACGGGAATTTTACCTATTTTTGCAGAATAACTAAAATTACTGTGAGCGAATTAAAAAGAGTAGCGAAAACCTTTATCGGGTACGTAAAACGTCCAGATTTATATCCTGAATTGGGCCGAAAAATCATCAAAAATATTTTCAATAGAAAAAGTGCATTCAAAGGGAAAGAAAAAACCAATTTGTGGGCTTCACAAATTGCAATAAGCCAAGAAAATGCGATAGAAAATATATTTGGACTTCCTTTTCAAAAGTTTTCTGAAAAATTCCCAGAAGAATTTCAAAAAGCAACAGAAATTCAAAACAATTGTCCCATAAAAATGGGAGGAGCAGGAGCTTTGGAATTGCTTTTTGCAGCTTGTGAATTTACCAATGCAAAAAGCGTTGTAGAAACTGGTGTTGCTTATGGATGGTCTTCTTTTGCAACTTTGCTTTCTTTAGAAAAAAGAAATGGCACTTTATATAGTTCAGATATGCCTTATTTAGGACAAGATGGAGATCAATATGTAGGTTGTGTAGTTCCTGAAAAATTAAAAACCAATTGGAAACTTTTTCGTCATGCAGATCGTGAATCTTTACCAAAAATTTTAAAAGAAACACAAGCAATAGATGTAGTTCATTACGATTCCGACAAATCTTATGAAGGAATGAAATGGGCTTATGAAACGCTTTATCCACTTGTGAAAAAGGGTGGTGTTTTTATTTCTGATGATATTAATGATAATTCTGCATTCCAAGATTTTTGTGAAAGTAAAAATATTACGCCAAATGTGGTAGAATTTGAAGGGAAATATGTAGGGTTTTTTATTAAAAATTAATGGGTATGTTTCCAACATTTTCTGAACTCAAAAAAGTACTAAAACAAAACACAGAAGGTTTAAAAAAAATAAAAGTTGCACTTTTAGGAGATACAGCAACTCAATTTTTGAATGTTGCTTTAAAAGGAACTGCAATAAATTCTGGTTTTGAATTAGAACTATTTGAAGCAGATTTCGGACAGATTTCTCGACAAGTATTAGATCCTACTTCGGAGTTATATGAATTTGAAGCTGATTATACCATCATTTTTGAATCTTCTCATAAGTTATTAAGTTCATATTATAAACAGTATGATTCTCAATTATCATTTGCAGAAAATAAATTACATCATATAAAAGAATTGTATCAAACGATACAAAGTAGAACCAAAAGCAGAGTATTGTTTTGTAATTTTCCTGGAATAGACAATCAGGTTTTTGGGAATTTTTCTCATAAAGTAGAATCATCTTTTGTTTTTCAACAAAATAAAATCAATTATCTATTATCCGAATTAGCTGTAAAAAAGGACAATCTTTTTATTGTAGATTTGGTTTCTATTCAGAATAAATGGGGAAGAAATTTTATGTTTTCTCCAAATATTTATATCAATACCGAAATGGTTTTGTCGCTTGATATTTTGCCAATTGTTGCTCAAAACATAGTTGGAATTATCTTTTCTTTAGAAGGAAAATTCAAGAAATGTTTGATTTTAGATTTAGACAATACAACTTGGGGAGGAATTATTGGTGATGATGGTTTAGAAAATATACAAATTGGTAGTTTAGGAATAGGAAAGGCGTTTTCTGAATTTCAATATTGGGCAAAAGCATTGCAGAAACGAGGTGTAATTCTCGCGATTTGCAGCAAAAATGACGAAGACAAAGCGAAAGAACCTTTTGAAAAACACCCAGAAATGGTGTTGAAAATGGAAAATATCGCAGTTTTTGTAGCCAATTGGGAAAATAAAGCGGATAATATTAGAAAAATTCAAAATATTTTGAATATTGGTTTTGATTCTATGGTTTTTTTAGATGATAATCCTTTTGAAAGAAATTTGGTAAGAGAAAATTTACCGGAAGTTTGCGTACCAGAATTACCAGAAGATCCAGCAGATTATTTAGAATATATTTATGGATTAAACCTATTTGAAACCGCAAGTTTCTCGGAAAATGATGCAGAAAGAACCAAGCAATATCAAATTGAAGCAGAAAGAAGTGTAGCTCAAGAAAGTTTCACCAATTTGGAGGATTTTCTAAAAAATCTTAATATGGTTTCTGATGTTCAATCATTCAATAATTTTTCTAAACCAAGAGTTTCGCAATTGACGCAACGTTCTAATCAATTCAATTTAAGAACGATAAGATTTACGGAACAAGAAATTGATGAGGTGATGCAATCTGAAAATCATTTCTCACTTTCTTTCACATTAGAAGATCGATATGGTGATAATGGACTTATTTGCGCGATTATTTTAGAAAAAATGGAAGAAAAATCTCTTTTCGTGAATACTTGGTTGATGAGTTGTAGAGTTTTGAAAAGAGGAATGGAAGATTTTACTTTAAATAAAATTGTAGAACTCGCCCAAGAAAATGGTTTTAAAAAAATTATTGGAGAATTTATCCCAACTGCAAAAAACCAAATGGTAGAAAAGCATTACGAGAATTTAGGATTTACTTTTAATGAAAATAAATGGACACTAAATGTAGAAGCTTTTCAACTAAATGAAGTTTATATAACCACAAAAAACTAAAAAAAATTATGACCAACGAAGAAATTTTAGCAAAATTAACTGCGATTTTTATTGAAGAATTAGATGTTGAAGAAATTGAACTAACCGAAGAAACTACTGCAGAAGATGTAGAAGAATGGGATTCTTTGTCGCATATTCAACTTATTGTAGCCATAGAAAAGGCGTTTAAAATAAGATTTACTTCTTCTGAAATCCAAAGCTGGAATAATGTAGGAGAAATGATGGCTTCTATACAAAGTAAATAGATTTTTATATGCTTCTCAATTCTTATAGTTTTATATTATTTTTTATCGTTCTCTTTTTTGCTTATTTTTTAATTTGCAAAACTTCTCGTGCTCAAAATTTTCTATTATTAATAGCAAGTTATATTTTCTATTGCAGTTGGAGTTATCAGTTTATCGCTTTAATTATTTTTTCCACAGGAATTACCTATTTAGTTGGAAACAAGATTAAAAATGCTGAAGGAAATGCCAAAAGAAATTGGATGAGAATGGGAGTTTTTTTCGTTCTAATTCAGCTTTTATATTTTAAATATTTTAATTTTTTTATAGAAAATTTTAATGATTTATTGAATATTTTCGGGATGCAAGATCAGTTGAGTATTATGAAATTGATTTTACCAATTGGTATAAGTTTTTATTCTTTCAGAATGATAGGTTATTTACTTGATATCAGAAATAATAAGTTGAAAGAAATTCCTTCATTATTAAATTATGCTGTGTTTATTGCCTTTTTTCCGACAATTATTGCAGGACCAATTGATAGAGCAGGAGCTTTCTTAAAAAATTTAGAACTGAAAAGAGAGTTTTCTGAATTGCAATTTAGTGATGGATTAAAACAAATTCTTTGGGGATTGTTCAAAAAATTGGTTGTTGCAGATAATATTGCAACCATTACAACTCCACTTTTCGGATCTTATCAAACCTTAAATGGAAGTGCATTATTTGTTGGTGCTGTATTGTATTTTATTCAGCTTTATGCAGATTTTTCTGGTTATACAGATATGGCAATTGGAATTTCTAAAATATTAGGAATAAAAATTAAACCCAATTTTAATTATCCATTATTTGCTCAAAATGTTGCAGATTATTGGCGAAGATGGCATATTTCTTTGACAGGTTGGTTGACGGAATATGTTTTCACGCCATTGTCAATCAATTTCAGAGATTACGGTAAATACGGACTTATTTCTGCGATTATCATCAATTTTTTAGCGGTTGGTTTTT
This sequence comes from uncultured Frigoriflavimonas sp., assembly GCA_964292185.1. Taxonomy (GTDB): domain Bacteria; phylum Bacteroidota; class Bacteroidia; order Flavobacteriales; family Weeksellaceae; genus Frigoriflavimonas. The sequence continues at coordinate 675 of CAXYUO010000103.1, read as the reverse complement.
GGCACGGTGCAGAATGGCATTATGTGGTGCATGGATTGGTAAGTGGAATAATGTTTATCCCGCTTATTTGGCGAGGAAAAATGAATAAGAAAATAAAACCTGCTAATAATATTATTCCAAGCAAATCAGAATTAATAAATATACCTATTACATTTGTGCTTTTTGCTTTGTTGATGGTGTTATTCTTTGTAAAAGATATGGGAATGGCGGTAAATTATTATAAAGAAATTTTTTCTTTATCATTTTTTCAGATACCAAACTTCCCAATTCAGAAAGAAATTGTCTTATTAATACTATTGATGATGATTTTAGAATGGATACAAAGAGATAAAGAATACGCGATAAAAGAATTATTTGCAAAAAGAAATATTATTATTCGATGGGGATTTTATTATGTATTGATTTTCCTGGTTTTCTTATTTTATATTGCTCCAAAAGGATTTATTTATGCACAATTTTAAACGATGAAAAAATCTATTCTTCGCCTTATATTATTTTCAATACTTCCATTTTTAGTGGTAAGTTATGCCATTTATATTACAGGAAAACAAACGGACGATTTTTATAAAAAATTTACCTCACCACAACAAAATTCTTTGATTCTGGGAAGTTCAAGAGCAGGTGGAAGGAATCCTGCAATTTTGGATAGTATCACAAATGGGAAATATCCACATG
>CAXYUO010000102.1:0-9132 GCA_964292185.1 uncultured Frigoriflavimonas sp. | reverse complement strand
ATTTTCAAAAAAAAATATATCTTTTTATTTGGAAATCAACACAGAATCTTAATGATCAAAATTCAATTTTAAAGATCAATTAATTTTGAACAAAAAATTCCATCAAAAATATGATGGAATTAAATTCAATCGAAATAATCGATTATTTTTTTTCTGGTTCCGTTTCTGGAAATCTTTGAGCTGTAAATACTCTAGAAATACCTGCTTTTTCAAATTTCAATTTTCCAGAAAGTGTTTCTATCACTACTCCATCTTCTTGTATTTGAGCAATTCTACCATGCATTCCAGAAGTGGTAACTACTCTGCTTCCAACTTTTAATTCTGCTTGAAAATTTTTCTCTTTCTTTTGTTTTGTCATTTGTGGACGAATCATTAGGAAATAAAATCCTACGAACATCAATCCCATCATCAAAATCATCGTCATTCCACCTCCTTCTGCAGGAGCTTGTAAAAATATTGTCATCATAATTAAAAAATTTATTATTGTACTACGTTTGCTGTGAATGATAATTTAATCGGCATATTTTCTACATTTGCGTATACATCTGCAGATTTATGTTGCATACCATCAAAGCTTGAAGAATCAAATTTTAAGTTTACAAAGCCTTTTTTTCCTGGTAATATAGGTTCGTTTGTAAATTCTGGAACTGTGCAACCACAACCAGGTTTTACAGAAGAGATAATTAATGGATTGTCTCCAGTATTTGTAATTTCAAATTTATGATGTACAATTTCTCCTTTTTTCACGTCTTTAAAATCAAAACTATTTTCTTTTAAAACTAAAGTTGTGGTTGGACTTTTTTGAGCATCTTCTATCAAGTTTTCTTGTTGCTGAGTTTGAGTTTCTTCAGGAGTTAAAGTTGAAGCAGATTTTCTTTGATTTTCTATTAAACTATCACTCAAAACAGTGATTGTATCTGCCTCTATTTCTTTTGATTCTTTTTTGCAAGCTACTAATCCTAAAGCTGTAATTGCTAATATAAAAGTTAATTTTTTCATATGTTAAATTTTAAATTTTTTATTTATTTTTTTTGATAAATATTATTGAAAATATTTATACTCTATTTATTTCTTTGGTGTATTTATCTAAAATACCGTTTACAAAAACATTTGATTTCTCTGAAGAAAATACTTTAGAAATCTCTATATATTCATTTAAAAGTACTTTTGTAGGCGTCAATGGAAAATAATCTATTTCTGTAATTGCAGCAATCAAAATGACTTTATCTATAAGAGAAATTCTTTCTAATTCCCAATTGATTAATTTAGATTTTAGTTTTTCTTCGCTTTTTTCCCAATGTTGATAAGAATCTCTTAGTAATTTTTTTGCGTAATTTCTATCTTCATCATCTTTGATTGTTTTTATTAAGGTATGGCTTTCTTCGTCTTCTTTCAAAAATCCTATTGTTTTTTGAAACATAGAATTTGCGATATGAAAATCCGAAGCCCAACTCAATTCTCTTTCTTCTAAATGAGAGTGAAAATCTTCATTTTCTGCAATATATCTTAAAAAAAGCTTACCAATAAATTTTTGATCTTCAAGAAAAGAAGTACTTTCTAATTGCATAAAATCTTGATATCTTTTCCCTTTTTTTATTTTTTGAAAGGTAGAAATCAATAAATCATCATTGGAATCCCACAATAATTCTGCATGTTTATTAGTGAAAACAATACGTTCTGCGTTTTTCTGTAATTGAATTAGAACTTGGTTATTAATAAATTTTTTGTTGGGATTTGCAAGTTCATCAGTTTGCAAATATTTATGTTTTCCTATTTCAATTTGCTCTTCTGCTTTATTTTTTAAAGCGATTAAGAAATTGATTTGATAAATGTAAAGATGGTAGATTTTCTCTATTTCTTTTAGCATATTGCTTTCCAAAACCTCGTATTGCATCGGGTTTTGCACATTGGCATATAGTGTTTCTATTACCTTTTGTCTAATTTGTCTCCTTCCTAGCATTCAATGAACTTTTATTGGGTGCAAAGATAACATTTTTTTAGAATTTCTAAACCTTTATGGAAGGATGCTTCATTTGTATTGCGTATTTTTGCAAAAGTTATTATGAATGCACTAAAAACTTTAAATCCTTATTTCTATAAACATAAAATCCTACTATTTTGGGGCTTTTTATTCATTATTTGTAGTAATTTTTTTAATATATATAAGGTTCAATTTGTAGGAAAATCTGTAGACGAAATTTCTAAAGCTGGGAATATTGGTTTTAATAAAAATGTACTTATTTATGTAGGAATTATCGTGGGAAGTTCTTTACTCACTGGTTTTTTTACTTTTATGATGCGGCAAACCATTATTGTAGCTTCTAGGAGAATAGAATATGAACTAAAAAATAAAATCTACAGACATTATCAAGAAATGTCTCTCACAGATTATAAAACCACCAGAATTGGAGATTTGATGAACCGACTTTCCGAAGATGTGGTTGCTGTAAGAATGTATCTTGGACCAGGTGTGATGTATATTGTAAATTTATTAATATTATTAATAATTACGAGTGTTTACATGCTCAATACGGATGTAGAAATGACGATTTGGGCACTTGTTCCACTTCCTATTTTATCTTTTCTTATTTATAAAGTAAGTTCCATCATCAACAAAAAATCTAAGATTAAGCAAAAAAGCCAGTCTGATATTTCAACTTTCGTGCAAGATAGTTTCTCTGGAATTCGGGTTGTGAAATATTTTGCTAAAGAAAAATATATTGAAAAAAACTATGGAACTAAAGTTACAGATTATCAAATAAAATCTTTGGATTTGGCAAAAACTGAAGCCTATTTTTTTACTATTATTTTGTTTGTAATTGGCTTATTAAATGTTGCCATCTTATTTATTGGAGGAGAAAAATACATGACAAAAGAAATTTCTGTAGGAAAAATAGCCGATTTCTTTTTATACATTAATATTTTAATATTTCCATTTTCTATGGTCGGTTGGGTAACTTCCATCAATCAAAGAGCAGAAGCATCTATGTCTAGAATTAATGAATTTTTGGATAAAAAATCTAATATCATCAATAAAAATAAAGAACAATATTCTATAAAAGGTGATATAGAATTTCAAAATGTTTCTTACACCTATCCAAATACGGGAATACAAGCATTAAATAATGTCTCATTCACGTTAAAAGCTGGGCAATCTCTTGCAATAATGGGGAAAACAGGTAGTGGAAAATCTACCATTGCATTGCTTTTGTGCAGATTAATAGATCCATCTGAAGGTAGAATTTTGATAGATGGCAAAGATTTGAAAGATCATAATTTGGATGTTTACAGAAAATACATTGGCTATATTCCACAAGAAAGTTATCTTTTTTCTGATACAATTGCTACAAATATTGGTTTCGGTGTGGATAATCCTACTCAAGAATTAATAGAAGAATTTGCGAAAAAAGCAGATGTTCATAAAAATATTATGGGTTTCAAAGAAAAATACAAAACCATGGTAGGAGAAAGAGGTGTAATGCTAAGTGGTGGACAAAAACAGAGGATTTGCATTGCAAGAGCTTTAATAAAAAAGCCTGAAATCTTATTATTTGATGATTCTTTATCTGCTTTGGATACAGAAACGGAAGAAAATATATTGCAAAATATAGCAAAAGATTTGAAAAATTCTACATCTATCATAATTACCCATAGAGAAAGCAGCACAAAAAACGCAGATAAAATACTGAACCTTAGCACTATATAATATAAATATATTTAATTTTTAATAAAAGTGTTTCCATTTTTTAAAAATAAAAATAAACTTTTCTGATTAAAAGATTTCCTTTATATTTGTTTTAGAACAAAATAATAGAATAAAATTTTTTACGAATGAGTGATTTTAGAGAAAAACCAGAGGAAATTTTCACAAAAGTATTAAAGGCAGGAAGAAGAACATATTTCTTTGATGTACGTGAAACAAAAGCAGGAGATTACTATCTTACCATCACAGAAAGCAAAAAAATCTTTCATGATAATGGAGATGCAACTTTTGAGAAACACAAAATTTATCTTTATAAAGAAGATTTTGCAGATTTTGAAGAGAATTTCAAAGAAGCCACAGAATTTATCATCAATGAAAAAGGTGAAGATGTAATATCTGATCGACATGATAAAGATTTCAAAGGCAGAAACTTCACCATAGATTCTGAAGACGAAATATAAAAACCGAAAAGCATTCTACAAAATAGGATGTTTTTTTTGCATTAAAAAAGCGTTTAGAATAATCTATACGCTTTTTTGGGTGACTGATGGGGCTCGAACCCACGACCTTCGGTACCACAAACCGACATTCTAACCAACTGAACTACAATCACCGTTTTGTGGGTGCAAATATAGTAATTTTATGAAAATTACAAAAGAAATTGATCGAAATTTTTAAAAGCTATTAATTTTTCTGTTGTAAAGCCTTCTGCAAAAGCTACACCAGACAATCTTCCCAAATTTTGAGCTCTATATGTAAGACTTTCTAAAAAATCTTTTGTAGCAATTGGCGTTACTGGTTCTTTAGAATTTGGATCGTAAAATTGAGATTCATAAGCCATACAAGATTTTATTTTTTGTTCCTGATAATCAGATATATCCATTACAAAATCTGGTGTAATTTCTTTCCATTGTATATAATTGAAAATATACTTTGGACGCCAAACTTCTTGTAAATTTCCTTCTTGCGATGTTTCTATCTTCCTTAAACCAGAAAGAAAACAAGCATCTGAAACCAATTTTGCCGCTTTTGCATGATCTGGATGTCGATCATCTATTGCATTTGCAAAAACAATTTCTGGTTGGTATTTTCTTATTGCACGAACTATTTTTATTTGGTATTCTTTTGTATTTTCTAAAAAACCATCGAGCATTTCTAGATTTTCTCTTAGTTTTACTCCTAAAATTTTCGCAGCATTTTCAGCTTCTTTTGCTCTTGTTTCGGATGTTCCTCTTGTTCCTAATTCTCCTTTTGTAAGATCCAGAATTGCTACTGTTTTGCCTTCTGCAATCATTTTAGAAATAGTTCCTCCACATCCTAATTCTACATCATCTGGATGTGCACCAATTGCTAATACATCTACTTTCATATGTAAGCTTTAATTATTTTTAATGGTCATATGTTATCGCTAGATTTTCATCAGTATTTGCGTTTCTAAATCATGGCGATTTCATAAATCAATTTTTTAAACAAAAAAATCTCAATCTTTCAATTGAGATTTTAAATTAAATGAATAATTTATTTTGCCATTAAAGCTGTATTCAAATCAGAAGCTGGTTTGTAATCTGGATTCAAGTTTACTGCTTGCTGTGCATATTCTTTAGCTTTTGCTAAATCTTTGTCTTGAACGAAAAAAGCAACCAAATAGTAAGCATAAGAAAGCGTTTCTTTACTTTGCATTTGCTCAGGAACTGGTTTTGCTCTTACCATATCTATATATTTTTGGTAAGATGCTTCTGCCATATCATTATTAGTTAATTGCTGATACGCAACGCCTTTCGCATAATAAGAATACACCCATTCTGGAGAAGCTGCAATCATTTTATCCCATGCTAAAATAGCTCCGTTCCAGTTTTCTACATTTTGGTAAGCTGTACCTAAATTCACAATAGATTCTACATCATTAGGATTTGCTTTAAGTTTAGCTTTAAGAGCTTCAATTTCTGGAGAACTTTTCCCAGCTTCTGCTGCAGCAACATCTGCACCACCACCTTTTAGTTTTACCATTTCTGCATCCCAATCCATGGTTTCGTCTTTTGCAGCTTTTGCTACAGAAACTTTTTGCTTAGCATCATTCATCAACATTGTTTTCTTTGCTTCATCTTTTTCAGATTTTGCCAATCCTGCAGAAATTAATCCTTGTAAACCTGTATCAGATGGTAATATTTTATCTTTACCAGCTTTAGACATAAAAGTATTTAAGCTTGCTAATGCTTCAGGATATTTTCCATCAGCATATTGCAAAAACGCTTGTAATTTATATTTAATAGGATCATCTACTTTATCAAAAACTTTATTTAATGTTTGTCCAGCATTTGCATAATCATCATTTAGGAAAAACAGTTTAGATATTTCTAATTGTGTACTAGGATCTTCATCAGCATATTTAGCATAATTCACTAGATTTTTAGTTGCTTCATCATTTTTTTGGTATCTAATGTTATATGCAGCCAAAGCTTTGTAAGCTGGAGCGTATGTTGCATCTGAAAGTATTGCTTTATCTATATTTGTTTTTGCACTTTCCCATTGTTGAGCAGCCATCCATAGAGTTCCCATTCTTGTGAAAACAGATGCTTTATTTTTTGCACTTGGCAAAGCTTTATCATAAGCTGTCATCGCAGAACCTGCAACTTGTGGTGTGTTTGCTAATTTCAATCTATAAGCATCTCCTAAAGTGTAGTAATACTCTGTAGGAACTTCTTTTTTCTCTCTTTCAATTCCTTTTTCTATAAAAGAAATTGCAAGATCAGGATTAGACGCTTTTTCAAACATTGTTAATGCTTCACCTGCTCTAAATAGTACTTGAGAATCTTTTTCTCTAGAATCTTTCACAATTTCTTGTATATCTGCGATTCCAGATTTATCTCCTTTTCCTAATTTTATAGAGGCTAAACCTATTCTATTTAAATAGCTTTTTTTATCTGCAGCCATACCTTTATCAAAAAATTCTTTCGCTTTTTCGAAATTAGGCTCAAACTGAAGAAGATAAACATTTCCGTTATAGAAATAATTATCTGCAGAAGCGTCTTTTGCAAGCATTTGCTCAAAATTTGTTTTCGCTTTTGCGTATTTGTGGCTATCTATATTATTTATACCTATTTGCAAAGTTTGTGCTATCGCAAAGTTTGCTAAAAAACCAACTGCTGCAGTTAGTACTATTTTTCTTGAAATATTCATTATTATAAAATTTAAAAAATTAGTTTTATTATTTACAATTATAATTAGGCAATTTTCAGACCAAATTATTTTTTTGTTTAAAATCTGTTTGTTTAACGTATTCTAACTTGTCTTTTGTATAAATTATATTGTTGTAAACCTTCTTTTTGAACGATAATTTGTCCAAGTTGAGTACAAGAATATCTTACAAAACCATGCGCAATCCCAAATGCTCCTTCTCTATTCAAGAAATATAAAACTCTTGTAAAAGGATAAGACATATCTCGCAAAGTATTTTGGTTATATTCTATCGTTTTTCCATCTTTTGATATTGAAAGTACTTTTACTTTTGATCTTAGCAATTCTGCTTCTTTGGAATATGGTCTACTGAAAGTATTTAAGGAAATAACACCTATTTTTTCTGGATATTTATACAATTGTTCTATAACATTTGCATTTCCATTGATAATAGAAAATTTAAGTTCAGAAGGGTTTTTATTAATTTTTTGAGCAACAAAATTCAAATTACTAGAATTGGTACCATCAAAAATTAATTTTTTATTATCTGAAGTTAATTCCTTTTTAATATCATCAAAACTTATAGTAGAAATTGGTGAATCTTTGGCAACAACAAATAAAACTGCATCTACAGCAAATCTTGCTGGTTCTGCTTCTAAACCTGTAACACGTTTGTATTCTTTACTTTCATTTATTGATAATTCTCTAGACATTACAATTATTTTAGTTTTATCTGAAATTAAATCTAAAAATGCAAGATCTTCTTTTTTTACTTCTACTTTTATTTTTGTGTCAGGATATGCAATCATATAACCATCTGCTAAAGCATTGGTTACACTTTCGAAAGAACCATCTGTTTGAATGGTTAAATCTCCTTTATGATAAGATACTTCTTCTTGTTTATCGCCTTTTGAACATGAGAAGAACAAAAAACTCAATATTATCAAAAAACTATGCTTCATCTTTTTCTTGTTTAAATTTAAAATAAGCACGTATCATTCTAAATAATCCATAAATCACCATTAAAGATCCTAATCCATAGGTTGCAAAATCTTCTAGTGGAATTACAAACCACTTTTTAAAAAGTATTGCGATGCCAAGTACAATATAAAAAAAACCAGTAATAAAAGATAACCATTTAAATGCCATAGTTCAAAAATAATAAAATTAAAAACAAAAGAGAAGCATTTGCCTCTCTTTAAATATTATATTAAAAAATATTTTAATAATCAAATTGCATAGCAATTGGTAATCTGTATCTATAACGAACATTTTGTCCATTTACTTTTGCAGGTGTCCATTTGTTATTAATAGATCTTACGGTTCGTTTAGCTTCTTCGTTGAAAGCTTTATTAGAACCTGTAGCATTTACGTCGGTAATGTTTCCATCACGTTCTACTACGAAAGTAACTTCTGTTCTCACAGTACCTTCGTCACCTTCCATTACGGATTGATCAAAACCACTACTAACTTTATTTCTAAAAGCATTTAAGCCTCCAGGAAATTCTGCTAATTGCTCAACTTCAGTATAGACTTTCTTTTCATCTACTTGAGCTTTCACTTGTACAGCTGCCGCTTTTGTACCTGTAGAAGGTGGCGGTGGTGGTGGTGCATAAGCTGGAGCTTTTACTCCTTCTTGTGCTACAACACCAGTTGTAGTTTTAATTTGTACAGAAATTGGAGGTGGAGGTGTTTCCACTTTTGGAGCTTTTTTTGGCTCTGGTACAACATTCTGTATAATTTCTACTTTTGGTGGCTCTATTTCTTTTGGAGGTGGAGGTGGTGGTGGTTCTTCTTCTTTTGGAAGTTCTACAATTGGCTCATCCAAAATATCAATTAACTTAGCGTTCACTTCTTCCTTATCTTTTTCATTCATTTGCTTTATTTTCATTACAATGAATGGTCCTAATGCAAGTAGAACAAAAGCTAAAGTTCCTATAATGAAGGCTTTTGTCAATATTTTTGGATACCTAGAACGTAAATCGAAGGCACCGTATTCTTTATTTCTGTTTTCAAATACGATTTCATCCAAAGTTGGTTTGTAATCGTATTTCATATCATCTGTCATAATGTGTATTATTTAGATTTATTATTTAGTAGCCGGAGCTTCTGGTGAAGGTTTGGAAGAGTCTCCCACTTTCTTTTTGTAAATAGCTTCTTCCCATGGTTTCAAATCTGTAACCCCGTATCTTTCACTTTTAGTAATTGCCATTTCATCAAGAATATCTACAAAATTTCTGTAGGTAGATTTTTTG
>CAXYUO010000101.1:0-9204 GCA_964292185.1 uncultured Frigoriflavimonas sp. | reverse complement strand
GGCGAACTTCGTAACCGCATATTTTCCACTAAGATAATATTTCTTGCGAAAGAAAAACGTGAATTTAGCACATTTCTCGCCATTTCTTGAAACCGCTGTTGTGTGCTGGCTTACTTTGAAGCACTAATTTTCTCTTTAACAATTTTTATTAAATTTTCTAATTCTAAATATCCATCATTAAATGAAGTATATTTCCAACCATACCACCAAGGTTCTTCAACTTTCAAATTTTCACTTTCGATAATTGATTCTAAAAACTCTTTTATTTCTGGTTCAAATTTTTCACTTGCAAAATGTCTTCCAAATCCGAAATAAATTGCTTTGTAATTATGTTCAATTAAGACAGAAAATTTTTTACCTTCATATTCTAATATGACGCCAGTTTTGATAAAAGAATCTTTTGATTGATTAAATTTTTCTTTTTCATTAAACTCAAAACGCTCGTCCAAATTCTTTTTCCAATCTTCAAATAGCTTTTTCTTTGAAACTCTTGCTAATTCTTCAAGTTGCTCTTTTAAGTTGCTAATTTCGCTTATTTTTCTTTCAACGACTTCTATATTTTCAGCATTATCTGAATTTAGATTTAATTCTGTTGTTAAAAATTTTTGTAGTTCTGTGTTCATCTTTGAATATATTTCTTTTTTATTAAAAAAATGTTTTAAATGATCTATGTATTGTACAACTGCACTTTTTATTAATTCTTCTTTTGGTGATAATGTAACCAAATAACTTTCAAGCCAAGGAAGAATTTTTGATTTATAAGACAACTTTGAATATCGTTTATTAAAATTTGCTAATGAATATTCATTTCCCCAAGTTTGTTCTGAATGACCGTCTTTTTCAGTTCGTGTTAAATAAATAACAAAAATTTGTTCAATTCTAAATCCTATTGTTTTACACTTATTAATATATCTACCAATTTGATGTTCTTGTTCAACTGCATTATGTATTTTGTTTTCGATAATAATTGCATATTTATTATTTTCTTTGATAAGACCATCAATTCTTAATTTTTCATAAGTAAGTATTGGTTTTTTTACAATGCTAACATCAAATGTGAAGTTTTCACTTTCATTATTTATGAATTTCAGAAAGTTTATTAAAGCTGGTTGATGTTGTAATAATCTAATTAAAAACTTGCTATGAGCATTTTCATTTGTTGATAAGTCATCAAGTAAATTAAGTCTATAAGGTAATTTATTAATTTCATTATCGTAAATTATAGAAAATTTATCCAACAAATTTATCGAATGTGAAAACTTTGTTTTTACATTCGATTTTTTCCAATTCTGATATGAATTGTTTAATTTTAATATCTCAATAAATTTATTTTCAATCATTTACGTTCGGTTTTTCAAAAGCTTGCACACAACTTGTATATATGTATCATAAAACTATACATATCACACCATTTTGGTAGAGATATGTACCATTGTGGTGTTACAATATATTTCAAAGATAAAAAATATTTCTTTACAAATCTTCAAAAGGGCTTTTTCTTTGTTGCAAACTTTTTCGATTTTCAAAATCCTAAAATCAAAGCGAAAATCTGCGTGAGGTAGGAGGTGGAACTCCTTTTTTTGCAAAAAAAAGAGTGGGAACCGGATACCGACTTTTCTTTTTTTTTCAACACCACAATTGTTTAAAAAAAGAAAAGGCACGCCCAAAAAAAAATCCCATTTCAACTTAATGAATCGGGATTTAGTATTCTGAAAAATCGTTAGTAAAATACTTTTTCTTTGAAAAAAACTATTTAATTTTACTCAAAACTAAGTTGTTTTATAGTCTTTTCCAAGTGTGGGAAGTACTACTACCAGAACCTCTCACATGAGCTGGACAAGTTCCACCATTTGGAGTTCCATTACCTGATATTGTTGTCGTTTGATTGCATTTTGTACATTTAAAAGTACCCGATTTTGCAGGAGCATCTTTCTTTGAAGCTGTTTTTTTGCCAGAAGAACTGCCAGAACTGCTGTTGGAATCGGAATTGCTTTTAGGTTTTCCTGTTCCCATGTATTTTTCTACTCCTGCTTCGGTAATTTCGTAATCATCGCCATCCATTTCAGTTTTGTAAACCAAGGGCATATCCATAGAAGTAAAATAAATTTCGCGGTCATATTTTACTTTGGTGAGAAATTTTCCTTCATCTAAACCATACAAGCCATATTTCCCGTCTTTTTTCATATTATAATGTGTAGAACCGTTGGATGGAGGCATTGGTATAAATTTTACGATTTCATATTCTATCGGTACCAATATTTTTCCGTTGTAATCTATAAAGCCGTATTTGCGGGGAGATTCTCCTTTTCTCGCAAGCAGAACTTTTGTTTTATCCGTATTTTCAGCATTTAGATAATCGTATTCAAATGGAAGCAAAGTTTTTCCTGCAGTATCAAGAATTCCCCATTTATCGTCTTTTTTTGCAACTATTTTTCCATTGCTGATGTCGGTTCCTTCTTGGTATTCCAAAGGAATTACTATTTCTCCTTTTTTGTTGATGGCTCCCCATTTTTGGGTTGCGGTAGATTGAACTACGGCTAAATTGGTTTCTGCATCAAATTCTCTGGAAGAACAGGTGTAATCTGCTTTTATAAGGAATTTCCAGCCCATAAATCCTCTTTTTGCTCCTTTTGTAACATAACCACATTTGTTATTATCTCCTCTTCTTTCTAAATCTTGTGCATAACTTGTTGCCGTTGCAAAAAGCAAAGCTGCTGCTAAAATTTGAGTTGTTAATTTTTTCATTTTTAATTAGTATTAAGTTTATTTTTAAAATTATAATTCAAAAATATTAATTCTAATAGATGAATATCTTTTGAGTTAATGAAAAGCCATTTTCAGTTTACGAAAACCACAATTTTGTAAAAATAAGAAAAGGCACGCCCAAAAAAATTTTGAAATTATATTGTTAAATTACAGTGTTTATGGTTTTTGTTTCTGAATTTATTTGAATACCTTTATTAAAAATTAGATCTCATGCAAAATAAAACAGTTTTTCAGTTTATTTCTGAACCAAGTGATGTGAATTATGGCGGAAACGTACATGGTGGAAGTGTGATGAAATGGATAGATCAAGCTGGATATGCTTGTGCAAGCAGTTGGAGTTCTAGCTATTGTGTTACGGTTTATGTGGGAGGAATTCGGTTTTATTCGCCCATAAAAATTGGGCATATTGTGAAGGTAGAAGCAGAGGTGATTTATACAGGAAATACGAGTATGCACATCGCCATCAACGTATTATCTAGAAACATAAAACGCAAAGAGTTTGAGAAAAAAACGCATTGCATTATCGTATTTGTTGCAGTAGATGATGAAGGAAATTCTGTGGAAGTACCTAAATTTCATGCTTCTACGGAACAAGAATTACAATTGGAACAATATGCCATAAAACTAATGCAACTTCGCAAAAATATAGAGGAGGAGATGAAGAAGTTTTTGTAGAAGAAGGAAGTTTTTTTAGGTTAAATTACGGTTCTTCGCTATAAACTATGGAAATGCAAAATTTTCATTATTTTTGAAAGATGGAAATAGCAACAGTTTTGGAGAAGGTTTTGAATGTTGAAGAACCTTGGGAAATTCAAGAAGTAGAAGTTATACATTCTGCAAATGTTTTGCGGATAAAAATTGATTATTTGAAAGAATCTAAATTTCCTTGCCCAAAATGTGGTGGAGAAAGTTTGGTGCATGATGGAAAAATCAACCAATAATAAAATGATTAACACGAAATATTTATGGCTAAAAAACGAGGAAAATAAAAGCGATGCAAACCAATATAACAAATGCTGTAAGCGAAGGAATAAATACACCATTCAACTATCAAAATTTAGAACACGAGGCTTTAGAAATGTAGATAATTTTATCAATTGTATCTACCTTATGAATGTTGACCTAAAATATCAATTCCACAAATAATGGCGAAGAGCCAACAAATTCAATTATTGAGAAAATTTAATCTGAAAAAACATTTAAATCTTGTGAAATATTAATTACATTTTTATATTTTTGAACTCAATTTAAAACTTAAATGACGAAAATAGAACTCCTAAACAAAGCCATAAAAATAGCTTCAAAAGCACATAAAAGACAAACCGACAAATTTGGCACTCCATACATCGGACATATTATGCGAGTAATGAATTCCGGAAAAACATTAGACGAAAAAATCGTAGGAATTTTACATGATGTGATAGAAGATTGCCCAGAAGTTACCTTGGAAGATTTAAGATTAGAAGGTTTTTCCGAAGAGCAAATTTTTGCAATAGATTGCGTTACAAAAACTTCAGATTTAATGGATTATGATGAATTTATTACAAAAATAGAACAATCTCCACTCGCAATTGCAGTGAAAATTCACGATTTGAAAGACAATATGGATCTTACAAGATTCACAGGATTATTGCAGGAAAAAGACGTGAAAAGATTGAATAAATACCTAAAAGCTTATCAATATTTAATAGAAAAATACTAAAACTTTCTTATAACTACAAAAATTGCACGTCTATAAGTTTTAAAAAAGATAAAATAAGTGAAAATCGTTAGACTTTCAAAACTCATATGACCTTTAAAAAACTTATAATCAATTACTTAATATACATTAGATTTGCTTTTGTTCCTTTTGTGGTAAAAAAAATAATATTTTCAATTTTGATGTTATCTTAATTAAAAGGTATTTCATAAGAAACTCCAACATGAAACCATCTATTTGGCATCGGAACTCCAAATGTTTCCGTGTATTTTGTGTTGGTAATATTATTAATTAATAAAAATAGATCTACGTTTTTATAATTAAAGGTCAATTTCTCATCTAATAGATGATAACTTTGCCCATCAACTCTTTGTTGATAACGGTAAATCAATTGATTAGAAAAATATTTCCCCAATTTATTTTCCAATTTCCCTATTAATTGATGTTTAAAATTATCCGAAATATAACGAGAAAGCGGAACTTGAAGTTGAATTTTATTTTCTAAAAAAGTATAACCTACAGAATACGATTTAATAAAAGTATTCATGGTTTTCTTCACTTCTACTTCCAAACCTTTGGTATCAATATTTCCAATATTTTGAGCATTCCATTTTTCTGCTGGTGTATTTTTTACAAAATCTATTGCATTTTCAGAATTTCTACCAAATAAACTTGCTTTTGCCAGCCAATTATTTTTAAAAAAACCATAACCCAATTCATAAGAAATTGCACTTTCTGGTTGCAAATTCGCATTTCCTTGTTCCGTAGAACTTACATAATATAAATCGGTGAAAGTAGGAACTCTATTCACTTTTCCTATGTTTCCATATATTTTATGATTTTCATTCACAGCATATCCTACATCTAAACCTGGATAAAAAAAGTTGTTGTCTCCTGAATAATTTGACCAAGAAATACCTGGAGAAAGCGTTAATTTATTATTTAATAATGAAAAATGATGCTCCAAAAACAAAGTGGTAACCGCTCTTTCTCTTTCTCCTAAATTATTACTTTGCAAAAATTCTTTTCTAAATTCTGCACCCATTCCTGTAATTCCTAATTTAGAAAAATAGCTTGCATTTACTTCTGCACCTACATTGTTTCCAATATGCATATTTCTATAAATTTCTGGTTTTTCTCTATTATAAAGGTACATATCTTGTCCTCTTCTCCACGAAATAGTAGAATTGAATTTGAATTTTTCAAAATTTTGCTCTAATCCGAAACTTACAACAGATGCTTGCGTTTCTTCATACTGCTCCGTTGCTTTTGGAGATGCATAAAAACCATTTGCACCAAATTTTTTCTCAGAAAATCCACCTTGAAATTTCAATTTTCCGTTTTTAATTAAATATTGATTTTGATAGAAATAAGAATTTAATTTATAATCCGTATTATATCTGTAACCATCGGATTGTGCAGTATTTATTTGAATTAAATTTGTGAATTTTTCGCTTCCAAAAGTTCCACTCATATTGCTTCCGTAAGATTTATAATCTCCAACTTCGGCACTGATTTTCATTTTTTCTGATGAAGAAGTTTTTGTTACAATATTGATAACACCAGAATAGGCATTTTGCCCAAATCTTCTTGCTGCAGGACCTTTTATAATTTCAATTCTCTCAATATTAGAAACATCTACAGGAATATTCAAAGAATTATGCCCAGTTTGAGAATCGTTCATTCTAATGCCATTCAAAAGTATTAAAACTTGCTCAAAACTACCACCACGAATAGAAACATCACTTTGTACACCATTTGCTCCTCTCCTTTTTATATCTAATCCTATAAACTGCTGCAAAACTTCATCTATACTTTGAGCAGGAGAATTTTCTAATTCTTTTTTTGTAATTACAATTACGTTTTCGTTAGCATTTTCGTAAGATAAGTTTAAGAATTTATCGTGGATTTTCACTTCTTCTATTTCGGTTTGCTTTTCTTGAGCATGAATTTGTATAAAGCTAATAACGAATAAAACGGGTAGAAATTTAATAATCATAAATGAATTTTAGGTTTGGGGAAAATGTAAAAATAATCATCATTTTTTATTGATAATTAAATGTACTATTTCAAAATTTTGCACAAATATATAAAAGATGATTAATATAGATTTATATTTTTATGAATTAAGATTAATTTTAGAATTGAAATTAAATCAAAAAGCAATCTCCAAAAAACTCCCACAAATTTTCCGTATTTTTGCCATCTTAAATTTACCATGGCTACAGCAGATAAAATAGATATAAAAAAAGAACTTTTCGTTAAAAATGCACATCTAAATAACCTAAAAAATATAGATGTTCTGATTCCGAAAAATAAATTAATAGTAATTACAGGAGTTTCTGGAAGCGGAAAATCTTCCTTAGCTTTTGATACCATTTATGCAGAAGGTCAAAGAAGATATGTAGAAAGTTTAAGTTCTTACGCACGTCAATTTCTTGGAAAATTAGAAAAACCAAAGATTGATGATATCAAAGGTTTAGCTCCTTCTATTGCCATTCAACAAAAGGTAATTTCTTCTAATCCACGTTCTACAGTGGGAACTTCTACAGAAATTTACGATTACATGAAGCTGCTTTTTGCAAGAATTGGACATACCTATTCTCCAATTTCTGGCGATGAAGTGAAAAAAGATAGCGTTACAGATGTTATCAATTACATTAAAAATGCTAAAAATGAAACCTCATTTTTATTGCGATCTCCTCTCCTATTTGAAAAAGAAAATTTTGAAGAAACCTTAAATTCATTAAAATTAATTGGTTTCACAAGATTAGAAGTGAACGGAAATGTTGCCGGAATTGAAGATCTGGAAAGTTTCGGTTTTGTACCAGAAAAAGACATGGAAATTCATTTGGTAATTGATCGTTTTTCCTATGAAGAAGATGAAAATTTTCTACAAAGATTAGCAGATTCTATTCAAATGGCTTTTTACGAAGGTCATGGCTACTGTTCTTTGAAAAATACGGAAACCCAAAAAGTTCGAGATTTTTCTAATAAATTTGAATTAGATGGCAAAGAATTTTTAGAACCAAATGTGCATCTTTTCAGTTTCAATAATCCTTTAGGAGCTTGCCCAACTTGCGAAGGTTATGGAAAAGTGATAGGAATTGATGAAGATTTGGTGATTACAAATAAAAATCTTTCCGTTTTTGAAGATGCTGTTTCTGCTTGGAATGGAGATTCTATGAGCGAATGGAAAAGAAATTTCATCAAAAATGCAGGAGATTTCCCTATTCATAAACCCTATTTTGAACTAAACAAAGAGCAAAAAAAATATCTTTGGGACGGAAATGGCAAAAAAGACTTTCCATCTATTAATAATTTCTTCAAAATGGTGGAAGAAAATATTTACAAAATTCAATACCGAGTAATGATGTCGAGATTTCGTGGAAAAACGAAATGCCACGATTGTGAAGGTTTAAGATTGAGAGAAGAAACTTCTTGGGTGAAAATAGATGGAAACAATATCCAATCTATGGTAGAATTGCCTTTAGATGAGCTTTTACCACTTATAAAATCTTTAAAATTATCTGAACACGATGCTGAGATTGCGAAAAGATTACTCTACGAAATAATCACAAGGTTAGAATTTTTATTAAAAGTTGGTTTAGGATATTTAACGATTAATAGAACATCTAACACGCTTTCTGGAGGCGAAAGTCAAAGAATTAATCTTGCTACAAGTTTAGGAAGTTCTTTGGTTGGAAGTATTTATATATTAGATGAACCTTCTATCGGTTTGCATTCTCGAGATACAGAAAACCTCATCCAAGTTTTGAAAAATTTGCGAGATTTAGGAAATACCGTCATCGTTGTAGAACATGACGAAGATATGATGAAAGCTGCAGATTACATCATCGATATTGGTCCAGAAGCTGGATATTTAGGTGGAGAATTGGTATTTTCAGGAGTTTATGATGATTTAAAAAATGCAAATACGCTTACTTCCGATTATTTAACAGGAAAATTAGAATTAGAAGTACCGAAAACACGGCGTAAACCGAAAGAATGGATCAAAATAAAAGGTGCGAGAGAAAATAACCTTAAAAATGTGAGCGTAGATATTCCTTTGGAATGTTTAACTGTAATTTCTGGCGTTTCTGGTAGTGGAAAATCTACTTTGATGAAGGAAGTTCTCACCAGAGAAATTCAAATTCAATTGGGAATGGGCGGAAAGAAAATGGATTACGATTCTGTTACTTTTCCAGAACATTTGGTGAAAAATATAGAATTAATCGACCAAAATCCAATCGGGAAATCTTCCAGATCCAATCCTGTAACCTATTTGAAAGCGTATGATGATATTCGAGATTTATATTCTCGTCAGAAATTATCTGCAATGATGGGCTACAAAACCAAGCATTTTTCCTTCAATGTAGATGGTGGAAGATGTGACGAATGCAAAGGAGACGGCGTTATCACGGTTTCTATGCAATTTATGGCAGATATAGAATTGGAATGCGAAGTTTGCAAAGGTGCACGTTTCAAAAAAGAAATTCTGGAAGTAAAATTCGATGAAAAAAACATTTCTGATATTCTACATATGACTGTAGATGAAGGAATTGCATTTTTTAAAGATAATAAACAAGAAAAAATTTCTACAAAATTGCAACCGTTGCAAGATGTTGGCTTGGGATATTTACAATTGGGACAAAGTTCTTCTACGCTTTCTGGTGGTGAAGCACAACGTGTAAAACTCGCTTCATTTTTAGTAAAAGGAAAAACAGCGGAAAAAGTTT
>CAXYUO010000100.1:0-9378 GCA_964292185.1 uncultured Frigoriflavimonas sp. | reverse complement strand
ATTGTAGCAAAAAAATATCTGAACCCAAACCAAAGTTTAATTCTTAACTGTTTACCTGAAAAAAAATAAGATAATGAAATCGCTATAAATTAATTGGATGTACAGACACTAAAAAAACTAGCGATTGCATATGACTATTAAAAAAAATAAATATATACATATGAAAATAAATTTTAAATATATAGCAATGGCTTTCTTGGTTTCAGGAATGCTATCTGCACAGAAAATAGACATCAATAAGATGCCAACTGCAGGGCCAACTCCTGTAATCAATATAGCACAACCAAAAACTTTCACTCTAAAAAATGGAATGCAAGTTATGGTGGTAGAAAATCACAAATTGCCTAGAGTAACGGTGAGTATTTCTATGGATAGACCTCCTTATTATGAAGGAGACATCGTAGGTGTAAGTGGAATAATGTCTGACCAACTTGGGAATGGTACAACCACAATGAGCAAAGAGAAATACAACGCAAGAGTAGATTATCTTGGAGCAGGTTTAAATTTGAGTAGTGGTGGTGCAAGTGCAAACTCGCTTTCAAAATACTTTCCAGAAATTCTTACGATGATGGCAGATGGTATGATCAACCCATTATGGTCTGCAGAAGAGGTGGAAAATTCTAAAAATAGAACCATCGAAGGTTTGAAAACAGAAGAAAAAAGTGCTGATGCAATTGCAAATAATGTATCTGGAGCTTTAACTTATGGTAAAAACACAGCAATGGGAGAGTTTGAAACAGAAGAATCTGTGAAAAAAATTACGCTTTCTGATGTGAAAAATTTGTACAACAAATACTACGGACCAGATAATGCTTACATGGTAGTTGTAGGTGATGTGAAGTATGATGATGTAAAAAAATTAATAGAGAAAAACTTCAACGGTTGGAAAAAAACCAATGTGAAGTACGATGCAATTCCTGCTGCTAAAAACCTAAGTACCACAGAAATAAACGTTGTAGATGTGCCAAACGCAGTACAATCTGTAGTTTCTGTAGGAAATGTAACAGAATTGAAAACCAATGATCCACAATATTTTGCTGCAAAAATTGCAAATTACATTCTTGGTGGTGGTGGAGAAGCAAGATTATTCATGAATCTTCGTGAAAAAAATGCATTCACTTATGGTGCGTATTCATCTTTGAGTACTAGTAATTATGCTCCAAGTTTTACAGCTTCTTCTAGTGTAAGAAATGAAGTTACAGACAAAGCGATTGTAGAATTTATGAACGAGCTAAAAACAATTACCTCTAAAAAAGTTTCTGCAGAAGAATTAGCAAATGCTAAAGCAAAATTAAAAGGAGATTTCATCCGTTCATTAGAACAACCTGCAACTATTGCAAGTTTTGCTTTAAGTTTGAAAACTCAAAATTTACCTGCAGATTTTTACACCAATTATCTTAAATCTATTGAAAAAGTAACTTTAGATGATGTAGCAAATGCAGCAAAAACTGTTATTCTACCAGGAAATTCTAGAATTTTCGTTGCAGGTAAAGCATCTGATATTTCTGCAGGTTTAGACAAATTAGGCTATCCTGTGAAATATTATGATAGATTCGCAAATCCTGTAGCAAAACCGGTTGCAAAAGCTGTAAGTTCAGATGTAACTCCTGCTTCAATCGCAGATAAATATATAGCTGCAATTGGTGGGAATGTTGCTGTAAGTAAAATAAATAGTGTTTCTACTACTGCTACAGCAAATGTTCAAGGAGCGCCTGTTACCATGAAAATGATTAATGGTAAAGGAGGAAAAATGTTTATGGATGTTCAAGTAATGGGAAATTCTATGCAGAAAATTGTATTTGATGGTAAAGATGGTTATATAATGGCGCAAGGTCAAAAAACACCAATGCCAGAAGAAGCGAAAAAATCTATGATGGAAAATACAGAAATTTTTCCAGAATTGACTTTTGCAAAATCAAGCGATTACAAAGTTGCAGGTATAGAAAAATTTAATGAAGAAGATTCTTATGTTGTAAAAGGTGATGGTGAAACATACTATTACAGCGTAAAAACTGGATTAAAAACTGGAGAAGTAAAAACTGAAGGAGGACAATCTGTTCCTACCAAATTCGGAGAATACAAAGCTGTTTCTGGTGTGATGATGCCTTATAAAATTGTACAAAGCATGGGTGGAATGGATATTGATTTAGCAGTTCAATCTTATGATGTAAACAAAGCAACAGACGCAGATTTCAAATAATCTAGTCTCAACTTTATAAAAAAAAATGGCATCTTCGGATGTCATTTTTTATTTATTTAAATATATTTTGAGATTGTATAAAAAATGCTTAATTTTGCCAATCTAATTAAAAAAGAAAATGGACACTATATTTACTTTATTCATGGTGCTAATAGTAATAGCATGCGTACTTTTGGTAATTATCATTATGGCACAAAACCCAAAAGGTGGCGGTCTTTCTGGAACTTTTGGAGGTACTTCTCCTGCACAATTTGGTGTACAAAGAACCAATGATTTTATGGAAAAATCTACCTGGACTTTAGGTGGCGTTATCATCGTACTTTGTTTGTTAAGCGTAATTATTACGGCAAACCCATCTGTAATAAATGCTCCTACTAAAGCTAAAACTTCTGATAAAGCACCAGTAGAAAAAACTGCACCTGCAACCAATGCACCTGCAAATTCTACTCCTATTTCTACTCCAGCAACCGGAAAATAATAGGATTCATTTAAAATAAACAAAAGCGTTTCGGAATTTTCGGAACGCTTTTTTTATTTCTTTAAGAGCCTGTTTAAAATTATTTTTATAAAAAATTTAAACAAGCTCTAAATGATTTAATAGAATTGTCTTAGAAAGGTTTTGTAAAATATTGCCAATTCGAGAACAGGCAATTTTGCATCTTAAATGTTTAAATTTCTTAGCATTCAGACTTAAAAAAAACATCTTCCAACCAAGAATCCAAAGACATTTTGTATAAATCTTTTTTTGAAATAGGTTCAAATGGAATACTGAAAAATTCCTTTGGTAATTCTGGATTTTCTCTATCGATTATCAAAATATTATTTGAATTGTAAAAAGAATAGTTTGCAATATCTTTATTGGTAGTAATCAATTTCGTAGCACTTGCTAAAACTTCAAAAGTTCTCATCGTTAATCCATCTTGAAAAGGTTTCTGAATATCCAAAACTGCTTTAGAATTACTATAAATTTCTGCAATTTCTGTATGGTTTAATTGTTTATAACTCACTTTTTTTAAATCAATTTTTTTAAAATCAGAATCTAAAATTCTTTTTAATAATAAAACAGACTTTGCTGGAGAAAAATAATAAAAATTTGTAGAAAGTTTCTGCTTATTTGCAGCTTCTACAACTTTTTCACCTACTAAAAAGCGATCCGTATGTGCAGAACCGATAAATGAAATATCATATTTTGGGTTTGCTTTTCTACCTGAATTTAAATAAATTTTATTAAAAAAAAGTGGACGAAAATTCATATTGTAATCAATCGAATCTTGTTTGTCAAATGAAAGTTTGCGATCAAAAAACGGAAGAATATTTTTAACAGCGGGATATTCTGAAAGTGGATCGTAAGAATAGAAAATCAAAACCGTTTCTGGATGTTTCTCTTTAAATTGTTTTAAAAAAAACTCTGGAACCGTTTCCCCTTTTATGATTAATAGAAAATCATAGCTTTTCTCGGCTGTTAATTTTAAAGTTTTTTGATAATAATTTTGAATTTGCTTCTTATAAAAATTTCTATTTACACGGATAATTCCTTTTGCTAATATTGAATTAGAAGGTCTTTCATTGAAATACTCCACTTCTGCTCCAGATTTTTGCAAATGCTCTACAATCACTTTTTCGTAATCGAAAAAAGCAGCAGAAAAAAACAATATTTTTTTACCTTGAAATTCCATTATTTTCTTAAAAAACCTTTTGATTGCAGTTCTTCTAACGATTTTTTATAATTATTTTCTTCTAAATTTTGAGTAAGCACCCAATCTGAAAATCTTTTCAAACCAGATTCAAAATCAATTTTTGGTTCAAATTTCAGGTCGTTTTTTATTTTAGAAATATCTGCAAAATTATGACGAATATCTCCAATTCGAAACTGACCAGAGATTTCTGCAGAAACATTTTTATTGTAATTTCTTATTAAACTTTCAGCTACAGAAAGCACATCTTTCGCAATTCCTGTTCCTACATTGTATGTTTTTTCGTTAGATTTTTCATTTTCTAAACAAAGTTTTATGGCTTCTACAGCATCATCTACATGAATAAAATCTCGAGATTCTTTTCCATCTTCAAATATTTGCAAATTTTCATTATTTAAAATCTGAGTAGAAAAAATGGAAAGAATTCCCGTGTATGCATTTTTCAAAGATTGACCTTCTCCATATACATTTTGAAACCTTAAAATGGTAGAATTAATATCAATTCCTGGAAGCACAGTTTGCAACATTTGCTCCTGATTTTGCTTGGTAATTCCGTAAATTGATGAAGGATGAATTTTAGAATTTTCGTCTGTAGCTACAGCTTTTAAAATTTCTCCATCAATCATTAATTCAAATTGACCAGAAGACATTTCGGTAGAATTTCTATGTTTTGGATAAACAATTTCATTTTTAGAATTCAGATATTTTCCTTCTCCATAAACAGCTCTTGTGGAAGCTAAAATCACTTTTTGAACCTTATTTTCTTTATGAATAAGTGTATCTAAAAGCTGCGAAGTACCGATAATATTGGTGTTTGCATATTTAGAAACTTCGTACATTGATTGTCCTGTTCCAGTTTCTGCAGCAAGATGTATGATGGCATCTTTTCCCGAAATTGCTTTTTCCCAATCGTTTTTATTGCAAACATCTCCGATAATTATTTCAACTTCATTTTTTATTTTATTAAATAAAAAGGAATCTTCAGAAGGATTTTCACCATGAATTTGTTTAGATAATTGATCTATAACGGTAATATTGTAGCCAGATTTTTTTAAATACAAAGCCAAATTGCTTCCAATAAAACCTGCACCACCAGAAATAAGTATGTTTTTCAA
The DNA here is from genome assembly GCA_964292185.1 of uncultured Frigoriflavimonas sp. Taxonomy (GTDB): domain Bacteria; phylum Bacteroidota; class Bacteroidia; order Flavobacteriales; family Weeksellaceae; genus Frigoriflavimonas. Next base: position 4,369 of record CAXYUO010000100.1, on the reverse strand, counting down.
ATTGAATTTTATGAGTATGTTTTTAAGAAGCTAATTTAGTATAAATAATCTAAATTTGTAAATTCAATTAACATGATAAATAATGAGATTAATTACATTAGAAGATTTTAAAGATATTTACATCAAACTTCATCAACGAGGATTGTCTTTTTTGCTTTCAAAATTATCTTTCAATTCTTACAAAAGAACTCAAAGTGCCTTTAATAATAATGAGTTAGTAACTTCTAGTTTTTGGATTATTCCTGCAGTGAAAAAAAGATGGAATTTATTAATTACTGGAAATGAAAATAAGAGTTATGAAGAGTTTTTATCTGAAAATTATTTTCAAGAAGTAAAAAACATAAAATTATTATCATTAGGTTCAGGAGTTTGTAGTCATGAAATAAAACTTGCAGAACTAAACCCGAATTGGGAAGTGCATTGTTTTGATTTTTCTGATGAATTGCTAAAAAAAGCTAAAGAGATTTCTGATCGTAAATCAATAACAAATATTAAATATTTTGCAGAAAATGTATTAGAATTTCAGTTTGGAAGTAATACATATGACATTGTGTTTTTTCATGCTTCTCTGCATCATTTTGATAATATCCATGCGTTTTTAGAGAATGTTGTAAATAGAATTTTAAAGAAAAACGGACATCTTATTATTAATGAATTTGTGGGGAATAATAGGTTGCAATATTCTAAAATTCAGATAAAATACATCAATAAAGCTTTAAATTTAATTCCGAAAAATTATAGAAAAATTTTCAAAACTAATATCTATAAAAATCATTATTACGGATCAGGAATTTTACGGATGAAAATTGCAGATGCTTCAGAATGTGTAGATTCTATAAGTATTTTGCCTGCAATACACGCAAATTATGAAACGATTTTAGAGAAAAATTACGGAAACAATCTTTTACAAAGCGTTTTCAAAGATATTGCACATCATTTTGTACCTGAAAATAATAGTATTTTGTCTTCTGAGAAGCAAGAGATTTTAAATAAAATATTTAAATTAGAAGATGAATTTTTGAAAAATAACCAAAGTGATATGGTTTTTGGAATTTACAAATTGAATAATTAAATTATACTTTTTCCCAAATTTTAGTAACTGGATTATATTTTTTCACAATTTTTGCAGGACTTCCTACAATCACGCAATAATCAGGAAACTCGCCTTTTACAATGGAATTAGCACCTACAACACATTGTTTTCCTAAAATTGTTCCTGCCATAATTGCAGCTCCCATTCCTATAAAACAATTTTCGCCAATGCTAGTATTTTTTACGCTAATTTTCTGATTTACAACGTGTTTTCCTATTTCTGAGTAATCGTGATCGATGTTGGTGATAAAAACATTAGCCAAAATTAAACTGCTTTTTCCGATAGTTAATTTTCCTGCAGAAGTGATGTGTACATTTTGAGAAATTACAACATCATCTTCAATTACAATGCTTCCTCCATCTTGTGTTTCCATTCTTAAATGAGGGAAGATTCGTACTTTTTTTCCGATATAAACATTGCGAATTCCTTTTAGAAAAATAGGTTTTCCTAAATAAGAAGGCATTCCCATTTTACCAAAAAAAGGAGCATAAAAAATTGCTCTTAATCCCCAAAATAATTTATCTATCATATTTTTGCTCTAAAAGGTCTTATCCAATATTTCAGTTTAGAAATAACGTAAAAAAATAAATATTCTGTATAATTTATTCTTTTTGAAGTGTACATTTCTTTAATATTTTTTTGAATTCCTTTTTCCATTTCCCCTAAATTGGCTGATAATCCTGAAAAACCAAAAGATTTTTTACCATTTCCGGCAATAACTAAATTTTCTGGTAATAAATACATTTTATTGTTTTTAGAAATTCTCATCCAAAAATTAGCATCTTCAGAATACCTTTGATTTTCATCAAAAAAACCTGTGTTTTCTAGTATTTTTCTTTTTAAAATAGCGGTAGAAGTTTGTCCAGTAACTTTAAATAATAATTTATTTAAAGTGATTTTCACTAAATTACTATTAGATTCTAAGGTATAAGGAAAAGAAAAATTTTCGTTGTTCCATAAAGAAACTAAAAAATCTATTTCCAAATCATTATTCTTAAAAACCAGCATTTGCCTTTCAGTTTTTTCCGGAAACCATTCGTCATCAGAATCCAAAAGTGCAATAAATTCTCCTTTACAAATTTTCAAACCTACATTTCTTGCAGCAGAAACGCCTTTATTTTCTTGATTTAATAATTGAATATTGAGTTCAAGATTTTGTGAAATATAATTTTCTACAATGTTTTTACTTTCGTCTGTAGAACCATCATTGATGATGATAATTTCAAAACCTTGTTCTTTATACGTTTGTTTTTTTACAGAATCTAACGCTTTTACTATTGTGTTTTCTGCATTGTATAAAGGAATAATTACAGAAATCATAGTAGAATTATTTAGTTAAAACGTTTTATTTAAAAATTTATTTAAAAAAAAATTATTTGCTTTCATCATACGGAATTCTATTTTGAATAGATCTTCCAAGGGAAATTTCGTCTGCATATTCCAATTCATCTCCTACAGAAATTCCTCTTGCAATAGAAGAAAATTTAACAGGATATTGCTTGAATTTTTTATAAATATAATAGCTTGTTGTATCTCCTTCCATAGTTGCACTCAATGCAAAAATGATTTCTTTCGCATCAGCTTCTATCTTTTTTTGAATGCTCGAAATATTCAATTGATTGGGTCCAACTCCTTCCATAGGAGAAATTTTACCGCCCAAAACTAAGTATTTTCCTTGATATTTTCCGGTACTTTCTATCGCCATTACATCTCTCACATCTTCTACAACGCAAAGTAAATCGCTATTTCTTTTCTCATTTTCGCAAATTTCACAAATTTCTAAATCAGAAAAATTATGACATTCTTTACAGTAATTAATATTAATTACAAGATTTTTTATGGCATTTCCTAAATCAGTAGCAATGTTTTTCGGCTGTTTCAGAAGGTGTAATGCAAGACGAAGTGCAGATTTTTTTCCAATTCCGGGTAATCCAGAAATCTCTTCTACTGCTTTTGCTAAAACTTTACTTGGATAATCCATATCGCAAATTTAAGATTTACAATTTAAATATTCAAAGTATTGTTGAAATTTGAAAATATTGATACCAAATTATTTTATCTTTGATAAAAATTATAAATATGATACTAAACAATTTGAATTACCCTTTAGATTTTAAATTTAAAATCTCAACCTTATCTTCTGATTTTAATATTACCGACAAAAACGGAAAATATGTAGCTTATGTTCGTCAGAAAATGTTTAAACTAAAAGAAGACGTAATTATTTTTGAAAATGATAGCAAAACCAACGAGCTTTTTAGAATTCAAGCCAATAAATGGATAGATTTTAATGCTTCTTATAACATAACTTCTGTGCAAGACGGAACTAGTTTTGGGCGACTTGCCAGAAAAGGAATGAGGTCTATCTGGAAAGCAAAATATGATATTATAGATAACCAAGATCAATTGAAATATAGTATTTCTGAAGATAATGGTTGGATAAAAGTATTTGATAGTTTGGTAGGTGAAATCCCAATTATTGGTATGTTTACGGGATATTTTCTTAATCCATCTTACAGTGTAAAAGACAAAAACGAGAAAGTTTTATTCACATTGAAAAAAATGCCATCGTTGATTGGAAGGAGATTTCAATTGGATAGATTGGTAGATATTCCTGATGAAGACGAAAGTTTAATCGTTTTATCTTATTTGATGATGGTGCTTTTGGAAAGAAGTAGAGGTTAAAATTAAATTATACATGAAAAATTTAAAATATATTCTTGTTTTTTCTTTTTTAATTGCGTTGTATTCCTGCAACAAAGAAAATTCAAATGAAACATCATCTTCTACAGATTCTTTAAACCAAGTTACGAAGGATTCTACAGCATTGATTTCTAATGATTTGCAAACTTTTGAAATACCTGAAGAAATACAAGGTTGTTCTTGCTATTTTGCAAAAAACCAAGAAGATTTCAAAAATGAAAAATATATTTTTGCAGATGATTATGGAAATACAGCCTACATAAAAATTGATAATAAAATAGTGAAAATACCAATGGAAGAAGGAGATTTTGATCCTTCAGATTTTAATAAAACCATTAGTAATGATGATTATACCATTACCATAAAAGGAAAAAAAGTAAAAGAATTAGGCGAAACCACAACTTTTGAAGGAAAATTAATCTTAAAAAAGAAAGATGGAAGCACTAGTATTACAACAATTTATGGTGAATGTGGTTGTTAAATTTAAGATATAATCTAAACTTAAAAATAATTAAATTAAATTATTAATAAATATTCAAATATATGGAAATCAGTCAATTAGAGCCAAAAGCG
>CAXYUO010000099.1:0-9713 GCA_964292185.1 uncultured Frigoriflavimonas sp. | reverse complement strand
ATTTCTCTTCTTTCTTACTCCAAAGACGCGAAATATAATCCCAACCGAAGAAAATCACAAGAATTCCTAAAGCCAACCACCAATAGGAAGTTTTGTTGGCTTCGCCAGTATTGGTTGCTTTGAACATACGATCCCAACGTATTTTTTTGCCGTTTGCTTGGTATGATGTAGAATTCTTATCTGCATCAAATAAACCTTCTACAGACATCCAAGTAAACATCGGTTTTCCGACAATATTTTCTTCTGGAACGAAACCGAAAAAACGGGCATCTAAGGAAGCATCTCTATTATCTCCAATCATCATGTAATAATTTTGCTGAATGGTATATTGATTGGTTTCTTTGCCATCTACGAAAATCTTTCCGTTTTTGTTTTCTAAATGATGATGCTCATACTCTGAAATTATCCACTGATATTCTGGCAAAGTTTCTTGGTTCAATTGAACGACATCTCCTTTTTTTGGAATTTTTAATGGTCCATAGTTGTCAATATTCCATTTTTTATTTATTGGAAAAATACAATTGGTAGTATCTATTTTATTGGAATTTATTATGTTATCAAATTCATCTGCAAGATATTGTCCATTCTCATTTTTTCTAGGAAAATATCTTATTTCAGAATCACCTACACTTGATATTTCTTCTTTAATATCAATAACTTGCGACATTTCTCCAATCGCCTTTGCAGTTTCGTCTGTAAGTCCTTGAAAAATATAGATAAAACCAGAATTGTTTTGATCTTCTCGAACCGGCATAAAACCATATTTATCGTACAAAGCAGGAATATCTAAAGGTTTTCCAGCATTAACAATAAAACTGTGCTGCCTATATTGATCTCCCAAAACTACTTCTGGTTTACCATTTACAAATAATCTACCTGCTTTCATTTCCAAAACATCTCCTGCAACTGCAACACATCTCTTCACATACGGATCTTTTCTATCGATTGCGGTGTGTACAGAATCTTGCGGATAATTGAAAACAACAATGTCGTTTCTTTCTACTTTTTCCCAACCTGGAAGTCGCAAATAAGGTAATTTCACTGCATCTACATAAGATTTTTTATCGTCTTTTGGATTTCCTTTTTCGCCAGTATCTAAGGTTGTTCCTTGTAAAAATGGTAATGCAACTGGACGCATTGGCATTCTGTATCCCAAACTTAATTTATTTACAAATAGAAAGTCACCCACCAAAAGTGTTCTTTCCATAGATCCTGTAGGAATACCGAAAGGTTGCGTAATAAAAGTATGAATAATAGTTGCGAAAACTACTGCAAAAGTGATGGATCCTATGAAAGAATCTTTCTTTTTCTCAATCTCATCTTCTCCAGGAAGTAAATAATCTGGTTCTTCTACTTCTGTATTTTTATTATAATTGACGATTGCCATATAAATAAAAGGAAGAAAAACGGTCATCAATTTTTCTCCAACTGAAGATTTTCCAAATTTTTTCATTAAAAAAAGATGAAAAACCGTCATCATTATTGGACCAACAATTGGCAAATAGGAAAGAATAGACCACCAAACAGAATGTTCTGTAGATTTTAAAATAAGATAATAATTATAAAAAGGAACGAATGCAAAAATAGGATTGTAACCTAATTTTTTGAACAATTTCCAAGTAGAAATTCCCATCAAAACGCTTAAAATAAGTACGTAGATAGAATATTGTAAGATATAATCCATAATAAATATTGATTTGGCTATGGCCGATTTTAATAATTAATTAGTTTAGAAGATGTTCGATATGTTACAAATTTAAAAATTATAAATTTAAAAGTGTAATTAAACATCCTTTTTGTCATGCTGAAAGCATCTCTGCAAAAGATTCCTACGGAATGACAAACTTACTTTTAATTTAATGTACGATTCTTTCTAAAATTTTTATAAATTTAATAGTTAATTTAAAAGTTAATTTAAACCTAAAACATCTTTCATGGAGAAAACTCCTTTTTTTCCGAAAATCCATTCTGCAGCTAGAATTGCACCCAAAGCAAAACCATTTCTGCTAAATGCGGTGTGTTTTATTTCTATTTCATCTACTTCAGACTGGTAGAAAACGCTGTGTGTTCCCGGAACTTCATCTTCTCTAAGTGCAGTAATTCCAAGTTTTGAGCTTTGTGTTTCATCTAATTTCCAAGCATCAAAAGTAGAATTATTTTCAATAATATCTTCTGCGAGAGAAATTGCAGTTCCACTTGGAGCATCTTTTTTATGAGTGTGGTGTATTTCTTCTAATTGAACATTGTATTCCGGAAAATTCTTCATCATTTCTGATAATTTTCTGTTGAGTTCAAAGAATAAATTGACACCAAGACTGAAATTGGATCCGTATAAAAAGGCGGTATTGTTTTCTAACGCCAATTTTTCTATTTCAGGCTTTTGAGAAAGCCAACCTGTAGTTCCACAAACAACTGGAATTTGATTTTCTAAACAAAATTTAATGTTTTCAAAAGCTACTTCTGGATTAGAAAATTCTATAACAACATCTGCATTATTTAAAAGTGATATGGCTGGTTTTTCTTTTAATTTGGCATCTATTTCATGTCCTTTTTTTGTGGCTAATTCATTAATGATTTTACTCATTTTACCATAACCAACTAGTGCTATTTTCATTTAATTAAAATTTATAATTTAAAGTTAAACCTGCTTTTGCTGGTTCGAAACCATATTGATTTTGAATAATTGTTGGCATTATTGCGAGATCCGGATCATTTCTACCTTCGTACAAATGTGCATCTACAACTGCATCTACAATATTTAAAACATAAACCAAACTGGTAATTGCGATAGAATAATCTCTTTGTCTTTTGTATTTATCTTGAGCATTTCCCAAAATTTCTTTGGTTAAATTGGGATGTTCTATTAAATATTGATTAGAAACTCCGTTTACCTTATCAATAAAATATCCTCTAAATTTTTTATATTGATTATCATTCCAAATTGTGACACCAACTCCGGTTCCTATTCCACCAAGAACGATGGGGATTTTCCAGTATTTTTTGTTGTAATATTGCCCTAATCCAGGTAAAACTGCGGAATACAAACCCGCTTTTGTAGGGCTAAATTGTGGTTTAGAAATAGGTGCATTTGCTTTTTCTATATCAGCAATTACATCTACTTTGCTTTCTGGAGCTGTTATAGAAACAGAATCTGTAGGTTTATTTTCTATTCGAATAGAATCTCTGCTTTTTATTTGTGAAAAATAAAAAGTAGAAATGAATAAAAAAAGTATTGCTAATTTCATATTCGAAAATGCGTCAATATATTTTGCAATTCTTCTAAATCCTTGAAAGCAAGGGTAATTTTTCCTTTGTCACCTTTTGCTGTGGATTTTATCTCTACATTGGTTTCCAAAATATCTGAGAGCGATTTTTGCACTTTTTTCAAATGATTTGGCAAAGGTTTTAGAACTTTTTCTACTGTATTTTTTGGGTTTTTGGCAAGTGTAGCCCACTGTTCAGCTTGGCGAACATTTAATTTTTCTTTTACAATTTTTTGGAAAAGCTTTTCACGATTTTCATCATCTTCTAAACTGATAATTGCTCTACCATGACCTGCAGAAATCTCGCCACTTCTTATAGAATTTTGTATGTCTGGATCCAACCTCAACAAACGAATAGAATTAGTGATGGTACTTCTTTCTTTTCCAACTCTTTGGCTCAAAACTTCTTGTGTAAGACCAATTTCATCTAAAAGTCTTTGATACGTTAATGCAACTTCTATTGCATCTAAATCTTCTCTTTGAATATTTTCTACCAATGCCATTTCTAGCATTTCTTGGTCGTTTACCAATCTTATATAAGCAGGAACGCCTTTTAAACCGGCAATTTTGGAGGCACGAAAACGTCTTTCCCCAGATATTATTTCAAATTTACCATCATCTTTTCTTAAAGTGATGGGTTGTATAATTCCTAAATTTTTGATGGATTGTGCAAGATCATTTAAGGCTTGCTCATCAAAAAAAGTTCTTGGTTGTGTTGCATTTGGGTAAATATCTTCTAGCAATACTTCTACGATATTTCCTACAAATTTATCTGCACCTGCATCTGTTGCAGAATGTACGGAAGCTTTGGATTCTGCGCTTAAAATAGCACCTAAACCTCTTCCCATTACTCTTTTCTTATCTTTCATATAATTCTTAACAAAATTTGAACACAAAGTTCATACGAGAATTTTAATAGAATTTTTTCTATTCTACTTTTACCTTTTTACTTTACTAAATGCTCATTTTTCAGCAAAACTTCCTCTGCCAATTGTAAATATTGGGTAGAACCCTTGCATTCTGCATCATAATTGAAGATGCTTTCTCCAAAACTTGGGGCTTCGCTTAAACGAACATTTCTATTGATTATTGTTTCGAAAACCATTTCTGGAAAGTGCATATTCACTTCTTCCACAACTTGATTGGACAATCTTAATCTTCCATCAAACATGGTTAATAAAAGACCTTCAATATCCAAATCTTTATTGTGAATTACTTGTACATTTTTTATAGTGTTCAATAATTTTCCTAGACCTTCTAAAGCAAAATATTCGCATTGAATAGGAATAATTACAGAATCTGAAGCTGTGAGTGCATTTACAGTAATTAAACCTAAACTTGGCGCACAATCTATAATTATGTAATCATAATTATCTTTAGCCTCTTTCAATGCTTCTTTCAGCATGTATTCTCGGTTTTCTCTATCAACCAATTCTATTTCTGCAGCTACCAAATCTATATGAGAAGGTACAATATCTACATTTGGAGAAGTAGTTTGTTGCACACATTCTAAAACATTTGCACTGCGTTCTAATAAATTATAAGTAGAAAATTTTACCTCATCTATACCAAGACCAGAAGTAGCATTCGCTTGTGGATCTGCATCTATTAGCAATACTTTCTTTTCTAGAACTCCTAAAGCAGCAGCTAGATTAATAGCTGTAGTGGTTTTTCCTACTCCACCTTTTTGATTTGCAATACCTATGATTTTCCCCATATAATTTATTTAAGAAACAAAAATACATATTTTTTTAGCAGAATAATCTTTCAAACAAATGGCAATTTATTTAAATAACTATTAATGAATACATTAGCTTAAAATAAAATTATCCACAATTTTAATACAATTGTGGATAATTATTTTGATTTTAAAAATTTAATTCTAGTCGAATTGCATAGAAATAGGAATTTTGAAGGCGTATCTTACGTTTTTACCTTTCACTTGAGCAGGAATCCATTTTCCTTTTATTTGGCTGATTGTTTTTATGGCTTCTTTATTAAATGAAGCATCAGTTCCTGTAGCTTTTATATTGGTGATTGTACCATCTTTTTCTACTACAAAAGTTACGGTTGCTTTCAGCAAATCTCCTGTTCCTTGAAACTCATCTTGATCGAAATAGTTCCCAACTTGACTACGAAAAGCATTTAATCCTCCAGGAAATTTAGCTTCTACATCTGCAATAATTTTCACTTCATTATCATCAATTATTACTGCTGGTTTTTTCACTAAAACCTCTGGACCTTTTGGAACATTTACTTGTGGTGGAGCAACAAATATTGTTGTATTTGTACCTTCTTTATCTTCAAAACCACTTACAGCTCCTTGCATATCAGATTGTTTCGCTAGAGTTTTTTCTTTTGTAACGTTTTTTGTAGGTGTTGGAACTTGAGTATTAACAACTCTAGCATCTATTTCAGGTGTTTTTTCAATTTTTACAATTTCTGGTTTCTTAATATCTGGTTGAGATACATCAATTGTAGGTGGTAAATAGTAAACAGTAGTTGTACCTTCTGTAGATTTTGCCTGAAAAGCATTCATTATTAATGGAATTGCTGCAACAGTAATAAATGCTGCAACACCAAAAAACATGGCTTTTTTGAGAACATTGCTTTCTTCTATTCTCAAAGAATAGGCACCATAATTTTTGTTTCGGTTTTGAAAAATAACCTCGTCGAGATTGTCTGTTGATTTGAATTGAAATAGTTTCATCATTAATTAAATTAAAAATGTTAATAATTGGATTTAGAAAAAATGATGATTATTAGTTTTGGTGCTTTTTGCAAAAAGTATTAGACGGAAATCAATAAGCTTGCCAAAAATTTACGACAACCATAAATATTTAAAATAAATTATGATATTGCATGAATTAATAATGATTTAAAAATTCATTTCATGAAAAAACATTGATTAATTCAAATAAAAAAGCTGTAGAAAAAATATCTACAGCTTTTTAATTTTTAAAAATTTTGTTGAAAAAATCTATTAAAACAATTCTTTTCTTATAATATTTTGAGTTCTTTCTGGTCCTACAGAAACCAAATAAACATTAATACCCAAGTGTTTTTCTATAAATTCTATATATTTCTTCGCATTTACTGGTAATTCTTCATAGCTTCTTACTTTTGTAATATCTTCATCCCAACCTTCTAATTCTTCGTAGATTGGTTCGTAATTGTACAATTTTGTAGTTGAGGAAGTGAAATAATCGATTATTTTTCCGTCTTCAGTTTTGTATTTTGTGGCAATTTTTAATGGAGAAATTCCTGATAAAACATCTAGTTTAGTAATTACAAGATTATTAATTCCATTAATCATTGTTGCGTGCTTCAAAGAAACTAAATCCAACCAACCTGTTCTTCTTGGTCTTCCTGTAGTTGCACCGTATTCAAAACCAATTTTTCTAATTTTCTCGCCTAATTCATTGTCTAATTCTGTTGGAAAAGGTCCTTCTCCAACTCTTGTGGTATATGCTTTTGCTACACCTATTAAATTTTGCAAACTTGTTGGTGGAACTCCTGCTCCAGAACAAACACCACCAGTTGTTGGTGAAGAAGACGTAACATAAGGATAAGTTCCGAAATCTATATCTAGCATTGCAGCTTGTGCACCTTCGAACAAAATATTTTTTCCATCGTGAATTGCTTGGTTTAATTCTACTTCAGTATCAACGATTCTATCTTTTAATTTTTGTCCTAATTCTATAAATTCATTATAAATAGTATCAAAATCTAAAGTTGGTTTATCGAAATATTTTTCGAAAAGAGAATTTTTATTTTTTAAATTTTTTCTAATTTTTTCAGCCAAAACTTCAGGATTCAAAAGATCTACCATTCGGATTCCTACTCTTGCAATTTTATCCTCATAACAAGGTCCGATTCCTTTTTTTGTAGTTCCAATATGCGTTCCTTCTTCCTCTTCTTCTCTATAAGTATCCAATAAAATATGGTATGGCATAATTACATGAGCTCTTCTGGAAATAAAAACATGGTCGGTTCTCAAACCTTTTTCCTCAATTTGCCCGATTTCTTTTAAAAATGCTTTCGGATTTACAACTACTCCATTTGCAATTACACATTTGCCTTTGCATTGCAAAACTCCGGAAGGCAAAAGATGCAAAACAAATTTTTCTTCACCTGCATAAACGGTATGTCCTGCATTATCTCCACCTTGAAAACGTACCACATAATCTGATTTTGCAGAAAGTACATCGGTTATTTTTCCTTTTCCTTCGTCTCCATATTGAAGTCCAACTACTACATAAGTTGCCATATTTTAGGTATTTTATATATTTTCACAAATTTAGTTTTAAAAATTTGGGTGGGCAAAAAATAGAAGGAAGGTTTTACAAAAATTTAGAATTCTATTCCAAAAATTAAAATTTGACAAAGATTTTAGAGGATTTTGAAATATAATTGAATGAATTTGAAATCAATCTTATTAACACTAAATTTATAATTCAAAAAAACTTAAATTTGCATTTTATTAATAATCTATGGAAAGCATTCAAATTCACGACAAAACATTTGTACCCTATTTAAAAGATGAAGAAATACAAGAAATTGTAAAAGCTACAGCTTTAAAAATCTATGAAGAATATAAAGACGAAACTCCAATATTCATAGGTGTTTTGAATGGTGTAATCATGTTTTTTTCAGATTTATTGAAACATTATCCAGGGAATTGCGAAATTGCATTTATACAGATGAGTTCTTATTCTGGTACGGAATCTACAGGAATTGTATATCAAAAAATGGAATTGACGAAAGATGTGAAAGATCGCCATATTATTTTGGTAGAAGATATTGTAGACACTGGAAATACGGTAGAAAGTTTATTCAAATATTTTCAAGAAACACAACGCCCAAAATCTGTAAAAATTGCTTCACTTTTATTAAAACCAGAAGTATATCAAAAAGATTTTAAAATAGATTTTGTAGGAAAAGAAATTCCCAATAAATTTGTACTAGGATACGGTCTGGATTATGATGAATTGGGTAGAAATCTTCGCGATTTATATCAGCTTGAAGATGGGAAGATAAACCATTAGAAGACGGATAGATAATAGACAAATAGACAATAGACTTTTACTTTTTACTACTTACTTTTTACTTTTTATTTAAAAAAAATGACAAACATTGTACTCTTTGGTCCTCCCGGAAGTGGAAAAGGCACACAAGCTCAAAATTTAATCGAAAAATTTGGGGTAAAACAAATTTCTACAGGAGATTTGTTTCGTTATAACATGAAAAACGATACAGCTCTTGGTCAATTAGCAAAATCTTATATAGAAAAAGGAGATTTGGTTCCAGATCAAGTAACTATTGATATGTTGATAGACGAATTAAAAAAACCTTGCGAAACAAACGGATACATTTTCGATGGTTTTCCTAGAACTGCATTTCAAACTGAAGCTTTAGAAAAAATTGTAAGAGAGGTTTTAGATAGTGAAATCGACATTTGCTTATCCTTGGTTGTAGAAGATGAAATTTTACTAGAAAGACTTCTGAAAAGAGGAGAAACCAGTGGCAGAAAAGATGATTCTAACAAAGAAATCATTAGCAACAGAATAAAAGAATACTACGCCAAAACCGCAGAAGTAGCAGAATTGTATAAAAAACAAGGAAAATACGTGGAAGTTAATGGTGTAGGTGAAATTTCTGAAATTTCTGAAAAACTATATGCAGAGGTTGAAAAAATTATATAATTTGAAAATTAAATAACACCTTTTAACTTCTTCTTAAATCTTGATTCTTGAATCTTCATTCTTGAATCTAAAAAAAATCTTGATTCTTGGCTCTTTGCTCTTGAATCTAAAAAAAATAAATATGTCAAATTTTGTAGATTACGTAAAAATTCATTGTAAATCTGGACACGGAGGTGGTGGTTCTGCGCATTTAAAAAGGGAAAAATACATCCCAAAAGGCGGACCAGATGGTGGAGATGGAGGAAGAGGTGGTCACGTGATCATGAAAGGAAACTCCAACCAATGGACACTTTTGCCTTTGCGATACACAAGACATATAAAAGCACAACGTGGTGTAAATGGATCTAAAAGCCAATTAACAGGAGCTTTTGGTGAAGATGAATACGTTGAAGTTCCGATTGGAACCATCGCAAAAAATGACGAAGGCGAAATCTTGGGAGAAATAATGGAAGATGGTCAAGAAATCATCATTATGCAAGGTGGAAAAGGTGGAAAAGGAAACGAGTTTTTCAAAACTTCTACCAACCAAACACCAAGATACGCACAACCAGGAGAACCAGGAGAAGAAGGTCATGTTATTTTTGAATTAAAAATATTAGCAGATGTTGGTTTAGTTGGCTTCCCAAATGCCGGAAAATCTACCCTTCTCGCTTCTATTTCTGCTGCAAAACCAAAAATTGCAGACTACGCTTTTACAACTTTGACGCCCAATCTTGGTATTGTAGAATACAGAAATTACCAATCT
>CAXYUO010000098.1:0-9728 GCA_964292185.1 uncultured Frigoriflavimonas sp. | reverse complement strand
CGAATGATGAAGAAAGTAACTGAATGAAAAATAATACAGAATTACAAGGCATCCTTTCAATTGCCGCTTTAGTTTGTTTGGTTATAGGCTGCTCCATCTTACTATCGCCAGAAATAAATGCTTTGCTATCCAACCAATTATTCTATGTATTAATAGGAGTAAGTTTTATTTTGCAAGCACCTACACTTTCTAATCAAAAATTTATTTATCCGATGTATCTTGCAGCAGCTTTATGTATAATTGGTGCATTTTTACCAGTAAATCTTGGGCTTACATTCTTGAAAACAATAGGATTAATAGGAGGCGTTATAATTTCTCTAATGGCAAGACCGAAAATGCCAAGACAATAGAATGGCAAATCAAAATTTTCAAGAATCTCAAATTATATTTGAAGATAATCACTTATTAATCATCAATAAAAAAGCTGGACAACTCGTTCAAGGTGATAAAACTGGTGATGAATCTTTGCTCGATTCCATCAAAAATTTCATTAAAAAAAGAGATAATAAACCAGGAAACGTATTCCTCGGTTTGGTTCACAGAATTGATAGACCTACTTCTGGCTGCGTAATTTATGCAAAAACAAGCAAAGGTTTAACAAGATTGACAGTAATGGTAAAAAATCGTGAAATCGTGAAAACCTATTGGGCAGTTGTTCCGAAAGTAGAAATTCCAGCTTCTCAAAAACTGAAACATTACCTTCTCAAAAACGAGAAGAATAATAAATCTACCGTTTTTCCAAAACCAACAGAAGGTGCGAAAGAATCTGTTTTAAATTATAAAATCATCAAAGTTTTAGATAATTTTCAATTGTTGGAAGTGGATTTAGAAACCGGTCGTCATCATCAAATTCGTGCTCAACTTTCTAAAATTGGAGCAAGTATAAAAGGTGATTTAAAATATGGTGCAGCTCGATCTAATTCTGATGGTGGAATTCATTTGCATGCGAGAAAATTAGAGTTTAAGCATCCTGTTTCTGGGGAAAATATTTCTGTAACTGCACCAGTTCCGAGTGGAGATTCTATTTGGGAAGCGTGTGAAAATTAGTTTAAATCAATCCAATAATGGGTTAATTTGATTTTTTCTGATTCGATTTTTAGCTTTTTGTGTTCAGAAGTATATTTAGTAATTCTATCATCATTTATAAAAGTTAAATCTTTTGAAAGCAAATCTTCATTTATCCAAGAAATACTGCCATTAGAACTTTTTAGAATTTGTTCGTTTATCCAATCATTAATTTTTATGTGCCAATGTTCTGCATTTTCCTGTTGAATATAACCTACCATTAGGCTAAAAGGCAGTTTTGCTCCGTGTTTAGTAGTTTTAAAACGCTCAATGCCGTTCAAAACATATTCTTTTTCTCGGATTCCATCAATCTTATCCGTAGGAAGTCTTTTGGCTTCAATAAAACAAATAATACTATGTTTACTATATTTTTTTGAAATTACTCCAATATCCGTCTTTTCATTTTTCTCTGTTACTTTTCCTTCATACTTAAAATGAAATTCAAAAATACTTTCAGGTAATTCAAAATTTAAAAAACTATCTAACGTATCTGAAATATCTGGTTCGCTTTCAAGTTCTACTTTTTTCATTTCACCAAACCTCTTTTTTTCAATTTCTGCTTCCTTTTTAAATTTAAGAAAGAAATGTAAATTTGTATCAATTAAGTCAACAAGGTTAAGATAAATAGGCTCAACAGATAACAAATTATCATTTAAAATGGGTTTTTCCTTTCTCATTTTAATCCATTTTCAATAATATCATCAAAAGTTTCATCAGCATCTTGAAGAGCAATTGATTTTAACCAAAAACGCAATTTTTTTGGTTTAATTAATGTTATTTTATTTGAACTATAAATTTTTAAAACCTTATTAATCAAGGTGTTTCTACCAGGCTGGTTTTCAATTAAATCTTTAATTTGTTTATCCGCATCTTTTTTATCAATCTCCTTTGGTTTGTTAATATGTCTATCTGTAAATTCGAATTCTAAAGCAAAAAAAGTGGTGCCTTCATAAATAGTTGCTAATTTTTGTTCTTTATTTTCTTTTTTATAAATAGCATTAATTTCTTGATTAAATATCTCTCCAAACTGTATTAATTCTGGTTTTGACGCTTCTTTTTTGTTTATTTCAGCATTTTCTCCTGATTGCCAAGATGGATAAATATAGTCTAAAACATCATTCATAATGACTATTTCAGAATCTGAAAGTTTAATTTCGACATCATTAATTGGGATTGTCCAATTTGCAATATCTCTTTTTTGTATAGCAGTTTTGCCTCTAAAATAAAATTGAGAACTTGTAGAAATTGACTGAAGAGCTAAAAGTTTTTCGTTTTTTTTAAGAATTTGAAAAAGGTTTTGCAACTCTATTTTTTGCGATTTATTAGTACTAATACCGATTATTCTTGAGTCAAAAGGAGTGTCCGCATCTAAGTAATGCATTGGGATTTTATTTTCCTCAATAGATTCCTTAATAATTATTAAAGGAGAACTAAAAAGTGCTTTTGTTCTTATTCTGTGGTATTCTGTATTTTCCTCAATCTTTTTTAGTTTTAATTTATCAAATGTTACCGAACGGGCAGTTAAGCCCATTTTATCATTTAAATATTCGGCTTTTTGAGGGTTCTTAGTGTTTTTGTTCTTTATCATATAACCCTCAGCAAACTGCTCTTTTGGAATCTTCAAATGATTGTATAGATATTCGTCTAGTTTTATTTGGTTAATATTTTTTTTATCTAACCTATTAATTAAATGATTCAAGCGATTTCCACCTAATAAATTACACCTCCAAATTCTATCATCTTCCAGAATAGTTTGTTTTGCGACTTCATAAAAATTATAATAATCAAACTCGAAAGAAAAACCTTCTTTTGTATCTCTTAATAATTTTGAAACAACGTGAAGTGTTGAATAATCTTCTTTATATTCATTTTTGTAAAAAACAGCACAAGTTTCAACAGTTGCATTTTCAAACAAATAATCTTTCAATAAAGTGAAATCAATTATTTGAGTTACATGGTTTGAATTGAAAAAATGATTTTTATATTTAATTGAAATATCGTCTTTATTGTAAAGTATAGAGGTTGATTTTTGTATAAAACAAATTAGACCATTCTTATTCAACAAAATTGGACTTGTTTCTAAAAACAATAAAGCGAGCTGTTTCCGTGGAATTTCGACCTTAAAATTAAAGTCAATTTTCTTTAAACTTTCTTTATATTCTTTATATTTTTTCTCACCAATTCCTTTAAATGGCGGATTTCCAACAACCAAATCCAAACTTTTATGAAAATGGAAGTATTTTTCATCGGTTAGAAAATCAAAAAAATCTTCACTAAAAATATTTGTATCCTGCAAGTCTCTAAAAACCCTGTCGTCGTTCCAAGTCCAAAGCTCATTTTTTGGAACTAATTGACAAAGTGCCAATTGCAAACTAAATTTTGCTAATTTGGTAGCAGTGTCGTTTTTATCAATACCAAAAATATTATTTGATAAAATAGCTTTAACTTCTTTTAATGTTGGTTTCGGTAATTCTTTTTGTTTACCTTGTTTTATCCATTTTTCAATTCGCAGTCTTTGTACTAATCTTTTGAATGCCGTTGTTATAAAAATTCCACTTCCACAACTTACATCAGCCAAACGTACATTATAATTTAGGTGTTCTTGCTCAGTTGATAAGGGTAAACATTCATCAATTAATAAATTAACTAAATGACTTGGTGTGTAAACGGTTCCCGAATTTTCTTTATCTTTAGGTATAAATTCTTCATAAAAATTACTAATTAATTCAATTGGAATATGTTTGAACGAATACATTTTCCACAAATACCCTGAACTATTACTGCCAAATTTTCCATCTAAACATAACGCTAAGGCAGACAAATCTAAATTTTTTAAAACCTCTTTCTTGTCGTTTTCAATTGCAAATACATTTCCGTTAAAATGAGATTCTAAAGAATCTAACAATTGAACTAAAAGTCCAGATTCTAAAATTTCATTTAGAGAGTCTTTACTAATTTTATTGTCTTTGTAAAACTGTTGAGCAAGTCCCAAACTATTTTCTTCCAAATATTTTATAAGAATACATTTAAACAGAATTTCGTCTGCAAAATCATTAGCAATTTTTTTGGCTTCAAAATCTGGAAATGTTTGAAAAACCTTATGAAAATCTTTTCTAATAGTAGATAAAGCATTCACCAACTCTTCATAAACAGACTTGTTGTTTTTAAAATGCTCAGCTGCTTCATTGGATTCCCAAAAATCGCCACTATTTAATTTTTTTGCATTAAAATAGTTGGAAAGCATTTCCAATTCTTCAAATAAATTGGATTCTGTAATTAAACATTCTTTATTAGAAATCCCTTTATCATTTGCCTCAATAGGTTTTCGAGTATCAAAAAGTGAAATACTAATTTTATCAATTACACAAATTAATGGAACTTGACTGCTACTATATACATTTCGATGAATTTCTGCAATGTTTTTTTTATCATAAATTCCATTTGAATTATCATAAAAATAAACTTGTGGCACACAATAACGATTGTCATCGTAATACTTAAAATAAACAGCGTCAGCATCAAGAATTTCAGCAAATTCTAGTGCAATATAATGTTTTGGGTGGAGATTTGAAGGAGGATTATTTGTAAAAACTATTTCAGGAAATTTATTTTCAATAGAAATATCGGTACTAAAAAAATCTAATTTTTTTAGTACATCAATTAAAATTTCATTTTCTCTAACATCTTCCATTTTACAAAAATAACTATTAAAAATAACCCGTAGTAAGTTTTGAAAAAAATATCTGACTATTTTATTTAAATTCTGTTTGAAATGTTTATAAAGTTATCTGTTAATCACAAATTCATGAAAATTATCTTTAGTGATAATTTTTTCAATTATTGGCGAATAGGTTTCTGAAAAATTTTTCGGGATTTTTGCTTTTTTACGCTCATTCCATTTAAATTCATAAGCAGATAATTTTCCATCAGATTCTTCTATAAAATCTATTTCTTGTTGCGCATGTGTTCTCCAAAAATAGCTTTTATGATTTTTCAAGTGATAAGAATTGGTTTTCATTCGCTCAGAAATTAGAAAATTTTCCCACAGTTTTCCAACATCATCACGAAGATTTAATGGATTGAAATTATTGAGAATCGCATTTCTAATTCCGTTATCGTAAAAATAGAGTTTCTTGCCTTTTTTTAATTCATTTCTTAAGTTTCTATTAAATCCATTTAATTTAAATATTATAAAAGACTGTTCTAATAAATTAATATATTTTTCTACCGTGAGATTATCTATCCCAATTAGTTGGGAAAGTTCATTATAAGATACTTCATTGCCCATTTGCAGAGCAAGTGCAGTAAGTAATTTTTCTAATTTTTCGGGTTTTTGAATATTTTCCCATTGCAAAACATCTTTGTAAAGATAGCTTTCGGTTAAATTTTTCAAGCGTTCAATTTCATCACTCGGATTATTTACAATCTCTGGGTAATAGCCAAAAATAAGGCGATGCTCCAAAAGTCTACGTTCTTCTAAAAAGCCATTTTTAGCCACCATTTCTTCAAATGAAATTGGAAAAAGTTGGTATTCCCATTTTCTTCCCGTTAAAGGTTCGTGTATTTTATTGGCAAGATCAAATGAGGAAGAACCTGTTGCAATTACTTTTACATCCTTTATTTGATCGGTAATTAATTTTATGACAATACCAATATTTTCAATTCTTTGTGCTTCATCGATAATCAAGGTTTTTGCATTTCCTATTAATGTTTTTAGAAAATCTGAAGTCGGATTTTGTAAAATATTACGAATATCACTTTGATCGCCATTCCAATGGATAACTGGTTTTTCAAATTGATCTTGCATTAATTCCATCAAAGTGCTTTTCCCAACTTGTCTTGGACCAAAAAGGATGATTGCTTTTTGATCTTTCAGCCGATTAATGATGTTTTTTTCTAATAATCTTTCTATCATAATCTAAAATTTAATATGAATTTTTCGATTCTAATCACAAATTTAGTATTAATTTTTCGATTTCATTCTAATATTTACTATGAATTTTTCGATTTTAAAACAAAAAAAACCTTTCAATAGTAAAAATTGAAAGGTTTTTCTAATTGAAAAACTGCTATTGAACCGGAACCAAACCGCCTTCTTCTTTTTTATCTTTATCTAATAAATTAGAATCTATTTTGGCGTTTTTATTCTTGGTTGGAATTTTATAATTCAAAGAAATTCCAAATTTTCGGGTATCGTTTTTACTCGATAAATAAACGTTGGGAACACTTGCTACAGAATGAAGTCCCATTTCTTGGGTATTGAAAATATCATCTGCAAAAAGGGAAACACTCAATTTATCATCCATAAATTTTTTGGAAAGATTAAGGTTTAAAGAATTGCTAAATGGCTTATCTGCTACAAAATAATAGTAATTCCCGTTTGGAGTAAGATAATTGTAATTTGCTACAAACTTGATGTCTTTTGGTAAAATAATTTGAGCCATAACATTGAAAACCCAAAATCCTTTTGTACTAATATCGGGTAATTCATGCAATTGATACGCAGAATATAAATAGATGAAATTCAGTTTATCAGGATTCATATCAAATTTCATCAATTCTTTCATAGGAGTAGTGAAAATCGCAAATGGAATAGGAAAACCAACATTAAAATTATGAATTTTCAGTTCCGAAACATTGTCTTGATAATTAGAAATTACATCTCCAATTCTACTAATTTTCTGAACCACTTGGTTTTTCGCCACACTTACATTATATCCGATAAAAATATAATCTACTGCACTCAATTTCACTTCATAATTATCATAAATCGTGGGTTGCAAATTGGGATTTCCTGTAGATTGCGAGTTAGGACCAGAAAAGGTTGTGTTATTCGGATTTAAAACTGAAATACTCGGCAAAGAAATTTTCTTATTATAATTTAAAGCCAAATAAACTTGCTTCGCAAAATTATATTGCACACTTGCATTCGGGAACAATTTAAACTTTTTGAAAGCCCTTAAATCTTCGTTCAGATTGCTTGTATAATTATATGCAGAGCCAGAAATATCATAATCTTCTGCACGAGTTCCAACTATAAAATCGAATTTTTTTAGTGTAGATTGAAATTCTAAATACGTTGCAGCATTGAGTTTTTGATAATCTAAATTTTGCAAATTAAAACTACTGGTTTTATAATTTTGTGTTTCATAAAGCCCACCAAAACTGATTTTTCCTTCATCTAATATTTTCAAAGGTTGAGAATAATCTACCTTAAAATTGTAAACTTTCATCACAGAAGTATTCTCCAAAACATTTTGAAAAGTCTGAGAATCTTCTTGGCTAAAATCTGAATCTGCTTGAGAATAACTAGCCTTGAAATCTAGTTTTTTTGCTTTATCATCAAATTTTTTCTGATAAGTAACAACGCCTTCATTTCTATAATTTTCAGATTCTGCATAAGAATTTTGGGTATAAGAATTACCTAAATAAAAACCAGAACTTGCATTTTGAGTATCGCCACCATTTTTGTAAAAATCATAATTCAATAGCAATCGATCTTTTCCTAATTCAAAAGTAAACGCGGTTTTCGCAAAAACACCTCTGTTTATTCTATCAGAATTAATGAAAGCCAAGTTGTCTTGGTTAGAATCCATCAAGCTTTCTCGGTAGTTTTGCCCTGCATTTAGTTGCCATCCGAAATATTTATTTCTTGCATTTAGGTTGATGGAATTTCCTGTTCTGCTGCGGTATTTATCTTCGTTGGTAAAGCTATAATTGCCAGAATAAGTAGCGGTAAGGTATTTTTTTGCATTTTTATTGGTGATGATATTCATGATTGCACCACCAGAAGTTGCGGGAAATTCTGCACCAGGTTGCGTAATGATTTCCACTTTTTCTACGGAATTTGCGGGCATTCCTTCTAAAAAAGAATTGAGTTCGTTGCTAGAAATATTGAGTGGTCTTCCATCCATATAAACATCCAGTTGTTTACCTTGATAAAGCATTCCTGCAACTTCGGAAACGATTAAACCAGGTAATTTTTTCATTCCTTCCATCAAGGTTCCAGAATTTAAACTGGGTTGTTCTGAAAAATCGAAAATGGTGCGATCAGCTTTTTGTTCTACGGCTTTTTTTACTTTGGTGATGGTTACGCCTTCAATTTCTTTTTCTTTGGTTTCGGTTTTTGGTTTTTCTTGGGAAAAATAAAGTTGCGAAAATAATAATGCAATAACTGCTGTGGTAATTTTTCTGTTCATAAATGGATTTCTAAACAATAAGACAACTGAAATTGAAATTTGTTACAAATATTACTGCACTCTATCTTTTTCATCAAAATCTACAACTCGATTTTTCTGATTTCCGAAATTATAAGTTACGCTAAAAGTAAATTTTCTTGCATCCCAATAATTATTAAAAGATTGTTCATTTTCAGCAAAATAAAGCGATCCTCGATATCCAGATTGTCGAAAAACATCATTAATAGAAAGATTCGTTTGTGACGTTTTTTACATTAAATTCATTTTAAATATTCAAATATGTTTACCAATTCATATCTCGGACTTCTTTTCATAAATTCATTAAAAAAAGCTGCGTGAGTAGCGCCGGACAAAATAAAAATCCTATCATTTTCGTTTACAGGTATTCTATTGATATTGGAAAACATAATGAGATTTCTTTTGTAAAATTTTGCAGCTTCATCTGCTCCTTCAGAATTTCCTTCGGTAGAAACGTATGTCATCATATCTGCATTGATATTAATTAAATAATCCAAATATTTTGGTTGATTGTTATATATTAAAAGTTCCAAAGTATTCATTTTAGGATCATCGGGAAATTCATCTTTGCTCATGAATTTTAAATAGGTTTCTGCATTTACTTTGTTAGCCATTTCATCTATTTTCATGTAATTATATCCCATTTGATGGTCTATTCCATAGATTTTCTTCACACCGCTCAATCGTCCAATTTCAAATGCTAGAAGTTCTACTTCAGATGGATTTTCAAATTTTATATTTGGGTTATTCTTATATTTTTGATAATTATTATTAATCAAATCATTGTGCTTTGGCTCATATTCTACCAAAATAATGGTTGGTTTAAACTCAGCAATTTTTTTTGCGATTTCTCTGTTTTCTAGAATGTTTTTCTGGTCGTGTTCATCGTAGTTTGTGGAATTTGCATCACTTGTTGTTCCCATGTGAAAAGTGCCCAGATTTAAAACTTTAACCTTGGTTGTTAATGCTTTTGCTGGAAATTTTTCTTGTCCATTACAAAATTGTAATGTTAATAGTAGAATAAAAATTGTTTGTAATAGATTTTGTGTGAAATTTTTCATTTTAATTAAAGTTAAGATTAGTACTATTTTATTTTGATGGCACAAATTTATATTACTTAACCATTTATTAAAACACCATTTAGACCAACATCTAATTATATCGGTTGAAAATTATTTCATCGGAGAAAAAACCCAGTTCATCGAAAACATACTTATAAATAACATCAATAATTGTAAATTTGAAAATGAAAAAAAAATTTATAATTTCCATTCATATTCTTTTTTGGATCATTTTTATTTTTAACGAATTGAAAAATGAAAGTTCACTTTCAGAAGCATTTACTTCACTGCTTTTTTATTCAGGAATTTTTGTGAATTTTATTGTTTTTTACCACTACTGTCCGATAAAATTTTGCCCCAAAATTGGGGCAAAATACTTATATTT
>CAXYUO010000097.1:0-9748 GCA_964292185.1 uncultured Frigoriflavimonas sp. | reverse complement strand
ATTGACTTTTATTCAACAAAACAATAACTTTGCAAACATAGGAGAAATTAAGGTTGTTAAGTTTTTTGATGGTTTTTTTTAAATAAGGAACAAACAAAATTTGTTCTAATTAAGAAAATTAAGGTTAAAATGAATCTCGTGGTTAATGCACTTTTACCTTTTTCCTTCCAAAACTACCCAAAAAACAAATAAGCCAAAGTAACCGCAGTGATAATACCAACTAAATCTGCCATCAACATTGCACCAACTGTATATCTTGTGTTTTTTATTCCAACAGCTCCAAAATAAACGGCAATTACATAGAAAGTAGTATCAGAACTTCCTTGTAAAACTCCGGAAAGTTTGGCGGCAAAACTATCTGCTCCAAAAGTGGTCATCGTATCAACCATCATTCCACGAGCTCCAGAACCTGAAAGTGGTTTTATCAACGCAGTTGGAAGTCCGTCTACAAAGCGAGTATCCATATTAAAAGTGATAGCAATCCATTTCATACCATCTATTATTACATCAAAAACTCCGGAAGTTCTTAGCAAAGAAATAGCGATCAACATTCCTACTAAATACGGAATAATTTTCACGGAAACCCAAAATCCTTCTTTTGCACCTTCTATAAACGAGCCAAAAATGTCTATATTCTTATAAATTGCTCCAATTACGATGGCGAAAAAGATAAAAAGTATAATTCCGTTGCTCAAAACTTTAGAAAAAACTTCTAATTCTCCTCGGCTTAATCTTACTAAATAAATGACAAGAAGTGCGATAATTGCAGAAATCCCACCAACATAAGCCAAAACTACGGGTTGAAAAAGATTAATTTTTTGTTTGATGGAAACAATTGTCATAGAAGCCATAGTTGCTGCGAAAGTCGCAATCATACAAGGTAAAAATATATCTGTAGGATTTGTGGCGTTCATAGAAGCTCTGATTGCAATAATGGAAACGGGAATCAGCGTTAAACCACTTGCATGCAAACAAAGAAACATAATTTGAGAATTGCTGGCTTTGTCTGGGGAAGGATTTAGGGTTTGCAAACTTTCCATGGCTTTCAAACCAAAAGGTGTTGCAGCATTGTCTAATCCTAATAAATTGGCGGAAAAATTGAGCATCATATGTCCAAAAGATGGGTGGTTTTTCGGGATTTCTGGGAAGAGTTTCGAGAAAAATGGTTGAATTAATCTTGATAACAAATTGATTCCACCAGCTTTTTCTGCAATACTCATAAAACCCATGAAAAGCGTCATAATTCCTATTAAACCGATGCAAATTTCTACAGCAGTATGGCTTGTTCCTATTACGCCATCGGTTTCTTGAACTCTATATACTTGCACTTCATTTTTTTCTGCATTGGCTTTGTATTGAATTCTATTTTCTTTGAAATCAGGCTTTATTGCTAAGTTTTTTTGAATATTTGGCGATAATTCTGCCATTGGTTTTGTAGCAATCTGTACGGTATCTCCACCACTTCCTACAACCAAATCGTTATAAATATCTTGATAATTAGGGAAGAACAGAAATTTTATACTTGCTACAATTATTGCCACCAAAATAAAGGAAGCCCAGATTCTACTTAATGCCATTTTTGAAAATTTTGTTAAAAGTAATTAAAAAAATAGGACGTTGTGGATTTTTAATAGAAAATTATTGTAGATATACCAACTCCTTTTCATTTACAACCCCATTTTCCGTCAAAATTTCTGCAGTTTTTACTTTTTTAAATAATTCATCAATGAGAAAACTGCTTTCAAAAAATTGTCTGTGAATTCCGGGTACCATTTCCATGAAAAGGTCCATTCCTACTTTGTTGTTGTGCAAATCCATTTGTTTCTGTAATGGTTCGTTCGGGAATAATTCTTCGTGCAAATCTGTGATTTTCTTACACCATTTTAATGCTTTTTTCGGGGAAGAAATTTTGCAACAGTACATTAATATAAAACCCGTCCAAAGTGCGTGGCGAAATGCATTTCCTATTCCGTCTGTAGAATTCGTTTTTGGGAAGAATTGTTTTGCCAAGACAAATGTTTTCAAAGTAGCATAAAAACTGATAATTGTGAATAGTGGATTTGGAATTGTTGCAGATAAAAGCCGACCAACTTTTTGGAAAGTAAGAGTTCTAATGGTATTTATAAAAATGGTAAAGGCTTTTCTCATAAAAAAAATCTCACCCGAAGATGAGATTTAAATTTTATTTCAAACTACAAGTTGATAGATTTATATTTTTAAACCACAAAGGCACAAAGAATTTTTAGATGTAAAAATTTTAAGAACATAGAGTTAAATGTTTCAAACCAATTTAAACAATGTAAAACTATATCAAACTAAAATCATGCACTCAACATTTCTACAGTTTTGGAAACGGTTTCTTTGATGTCTGTTCTTTTTACGATGAAATCTAAAAATCCTTTTTCTTGCAAAAATTCTGAAGTTTGGAAACCTTCTGGTAAATCTCTTCCTATAGTTTCGCGGATAACTCTTGGTCCTGCAAAACCGATTAATGCACTTGGTTCTGCCATTATAATATCTGCCGTCATTGCAAAAGAAGCAGTAATTCCACCAAAAGTAGGGTCGCAGAGATATGCGATGTATGGTAATTTGGCTTCGGATAATTGTGCTAATTTACTTTGTACTTTTGCCAATTGCATCAAAGAATATGTAGCTTCTTGCATTCTTGCTCCACCAGATTGACTAATAATCATGTATGGAAGCTTGTTTTCTATGCAATAATCTACTGCTCTTCTTATTTTTTCGCCCATTACAGAACCTAAAGAACCACCGATGAAAGCAAAATCCATACAGGAAATCACCATTTCGGTTCCGTTCACTTTTCCTACAGCATTTCTGATGGAATCTGTGAGTTTGGTTTTGGCTTTTACTTCTTTTAAACGGTCGGAATATGCTTTTGTATCTTTGAAGTTGAGCATATCTACACTTTCTACATTGGCATCTAATTCTTTGAATTTGCTTTCATCAAAAAGCATATTAAAAAATTCTGCACTACCTATTCTCACGTGAAATCCATCTTCAGGAGAAACGTAATTATTTTTTTTCAGCTCATCGTGTTCTACAACTTTCCCAGAAGGAGTTTGATGCCAAAGTCCTTTTGGTACATCTTTTTTATCGTCTGTAGCTGTAGTTATGTTTTGAGCTTTTCTTTTAAACCAATCGAATGCCATATTTTTTTAAGTAAAAAGGTTAAAGTAAAAAGTAAAAAGAATTTGCGGCAATTACTTTTTACTTTCTATTTATAGTTTTCTTTTAAAGTAAGAATTTACCATTCGGTATCATTAATTATTTTCATATTATTTTAGTTTAATTGATTGTTTTAAAATTATTATTAAATTTCTTCAGCTTCTAATGAATTTCCAAATACAAATCTACCATTTTTAATACAATTAATGTCATTAAATTGCATACTAAAAGTTTTTGAAATATTTGACAAGCCATGTTTCGCAGATATTTTAAACACAAAACTTGTGTTATTATTCGGATCTAATATCATGTCTGGATTACCTCCAATAATTTTAACAGTTACACAATGAGGTGCAAAATTTGTTTTTGAAATCTCCTTGTCAGAAATATAATTTGGTATTGTGAGCCATTCCGAAGTAGAAATTTTTAATTTTTTCACTGATTCATTATAAGCTTTAGCGTTACTAGTTGCTTTGTATTCAGTTTTTTCCCATAATTCAACTTTAATATCATTTGCGGAAAATTTACTTTTATTTATAAGTTTTATTTTATATAAATATTCTTCATTACTAGTTTTAGTTTTTACAATAAATTTTGAAATCTCAATTTTTGGTTTCCATATATAAAAAACAATATACATTAAAAACATTGCAGCTATTAAACTAGCTGATAGACCTAATAAAAAATTAATCACAATTTCCATGCCGAAAATTAAAGTGTATTTATATTGTTCAAATCTTCAAATGCTTTTTCTAATCTTGCACTGAAGGTTTCTTCTCCTTTTCTTATCCAACCTCTTGGATCGTAGTATTTTTTATTAGGTTTTTCTGACCCTTCTGGATTTCCTATTTGAGTTTTTAAGTACTCTAAATTAGAATTCATAAAATCTCTAATGCCTTCTGTATAAGCAAATTGCAAATCTGTATCAATGTTCATTTTTATAACTCCATAACCGATTGCTTCTTTTATTTCTGCTTCTGTAGAACCAGAACCACCATGGAAAACGAAGTTTATTGGTTTTGAACCTAAACCAAATTTTTCTTCTACATATTTCTGAGAATTATCTAAAATTTTCGGTGTCAATTTCACGTTTCCTGGTTTGTAAACACCATGAACATTACCAAAAGCTGCTGCTATTGTAAAGTTTGGAGAAATTGCTTTTAGTTTTTCGTAAGCATAAGCAACTTCGTCTGGTTGCGTGTATAATTTTGAAGAATCTACATCTGAATTATCTACACCATCTTCTTCTCCACCTGTAATTCCTAATTCAATTTCTAATGTCATTCCTATTTTTGCCATACGCTCAAAATATCTTGCAGAAATTTCCATGTTTTCTTCAATGGATTCTTCGGATAAATCTAACATGTGTGAGGAGTAAAGCGATTTTCCGTATTGTTTGTGGTAAGCTTCGTTTGCATCCATCAATCCATCAATCCAAGGTAACAATTTTTTTGCACAATGGTCTGTATGTAAAATTACTGTTGCACCGTAAGCTTCTGCCAAAGTATGAATGTGTTTTGCACCAGCTATTCCACCAAGAATAGCAGATTTTTGACCATCATTGCTCATTCCTTTTCCTGCATTGAAAGCAGCTCCACCATTAGAAAATTGAATGATAACTGGAGCATTTAGTTTTGCGGCAGTTTCCATTGTAGCGTTTACGTTACTTGATCCTATCACATTTACTGCTGGAAGTGCAAATTTGTTTTCTTTTGCGAAATCAAAAATATCAGTAACCATTTGTCCTGTGGCAACACCTGCCGGAAATTTTCTGCTCATAATGTATCGTTTTTTTAAAAAAGTTAATATCGTAAAGTTAAGGAAAATTATGGATTTAGAAGTAAACAATCTTTTGAAAGAGTTGAGAACATCAACTTTAAGATTATTTTAATTTCTTTTATCTTTTCCCCATAATAATTTTTGACGAAGGGTTTCATAAAAGCTAATGTTATTTGGCTGTACCAAAGATATTTTGAAATTAGCTTTTTTGATGATTAATTCTACATCTGTATTCATGTGAACCAATCTAGAATCTAATGAAAGTGTATATTGCGGATGTCTGCTTTCCACTTTTAATCGAATTTCTGCATTGTCGTTTACTACTAATGGTCTTACATTTAAATTGTGTGGAGCAATAGGTGTAATTACAAAATTGTTGTTTTCTGGAGAAATTATTGGTCCGCCACAACTCAAAGAATAAGCTGTAGAACCAGTTGGTGTAGAAATAATAACGCCATCTCCCCAAAACACATTCAAAAATTTATCATTTATATAAGATTCTACGGTAATCATAGAAGTTGTTTCTTTTCTAGAAATGCTAATGTCATTTAATGCAAATGGAAAAAACACTCCAAATTTTGGAGAAACTATCTGAATTACTGATCTTTCTGAAGTACAAGTGTTTCCTTCCAAAATATCATCTAATTCTAAGAAAACTTCTTCTTTTGTAAAGCTAGATAGAAAACCTAATCTTCCCGTATTTACGCCTACAATAGGAATATTGGTGTCTTGTACATACAAAAGTGAAGTTACAATTGTACCATCTCCACCAAAAGTGAAAAATAGCTCTACTTTTTTTTCTTGAAGATCTTGTTTATTAGAAAAAGTAGAAAAATCTGCAGGAAATTTCATGGTTTGTATCATTTCTGAAAAAAGAATACAAGTAATATTTCTACTTTGCATTTCAGAAATAAATTTGCTGAGATACAGAAATGTATCTAAATCTTTTTTCTGGGTATAAATAGCTACATTCATCATCTAAACTTCTAAATATTTTTGAAAAAACTCAAATCTATCTTTCATCATTTCATCTTTTCCATCAGAATAATGTTTATGCACAATTGTATAGCCGTATCTTTCTAAAGTTTCATCAATAGAAGAAAGGTTTTCATTGCTGATTTTCAAAGTGATATTCACATTGTCTTCATTGATAGAACTTACATAACATCCATAAACTTTTGCATTGCTGGCTTCTATTATTCTTGTAATTTCACTTATAGAATAGTGCAAATTCTGAGTTTGAATGGTAAGAATAGCTCCACTTTCGCTAAATAATGGATATTTGCTAAACTCGCTAAAAACATCATCAAAGGAAATATATCCTAAATATTTTTCATTATTATTGATTACAGGAACGATGTTCGAATTGAAAATATAGAAAAGTTTTACAGTGTCTAGAACATTTCCATCTTCTAAAATTGCAAACCTTTCGTAATGAATTTCCAGACTTTCTAAATTTCCTTCCGGACTTTCTTCTAAAAATTCTTGACTAAGCGCTCCTACAAATTCTCCTTTTTTGGTGATGAAAATATGCGAATACCCAAATTCCTTAGCTATTTCTGAAGCTTCACTTATGGAATCTGTGTTTTTAAATGCCGAATAATCTTTTGAAATATAATCTCTTATAAACATGTCGCTAATTTAGGAAATAAATGAAACTATGCTTTAATAATTTTAAAAATTTATTTAGAAATTATATGAACATCTCTTTGAGGATATGGAATATTGAAACCATTAGAATCTAGTGCTTTTTTGGTTGCTCTATTAATATTCCACGTTGCTTGTTTGTAATCTTCGGTTTTTGCATAAGCAAACATCGCAAGATTTACGCTGCTATCTCCAAATTCTTCTATTTCTACCACATATCCTTTGTCTGCCAAAACCAAAGGTTCGTTTTCCAAAACTTGGATTAAATATTTTTTGGCTTCATCAAAATCGTCGCTATAACTTATTCCGATTCCAATTTCTACTCTTCTTATTCCGTTGGAAGAAAAATTCACAATCGGATTATTAAAAACACTACCGTTTGGTAAAATAATGGTTCTTTTATCTAAAGTTAAAAGCTTGGTTTGCAGCAAAGTAATTTCTTCTACAACACCATCTTTATCATGAGATTCTATATAATCTCCCACTTTGTACGGTTTGAAGGTAAGAACAAGAATTCCACCAGCAAAATTTGCCAAACTTCCTTGTAAAGCAAGACCAATCCCAACAGCTAAACCTCCTAAAAGTGCAACAAGAGAAGTAATTTCTATTCCTGCAGTATTCATGGCAATTAAAACGACAAGCATTTTCATCAAAATAGATAAAATATCGCCTATTACTTTTTTTAAAGAAACAGTGAGACTGGTTTTTCCCATCTCTTTTCTTACTAATTTTGTAAGCTTAGAAACAATCCAAAAACCAACTGCTATAATTATAACAGCTGTAAGAATTTTTATACCATAAGTTGTTACTTTTTCTGCTATCCAATCTATCTGGATATTTTTTAAACTTAGTTCGTTCAAATTCATATATTTTTATTTTTTAAGTTAAACTTTTGAAAAATTCCCACATTACAATTCCACCACAAACCGAAACATTTAAAGAATGTTTTGTTCCTAATTGCGGAATTTCTATAAAATCATCATACAAATTAAGTGCGTTTTCGCTCAATCCATCTACTTCATTTCCTAAAACCAGAGCATATTTTTTGTGGTTTTCTATTTCAAAATCTTGTAGCTTTACACTAGAAGTAGTTTGTTCTACACCCAATAAATAAAAATTTTCTTTGCTCAATTTTATTAAAGCTTTTTCTATACTTTCTTCAAATTCCCACGCTACACTTTCTGTAGCACCTAAAGCTGCTTTGTGAATTTCTCTATGAGGTGGAACTGGAGTGAAACCACACAAAATGATTTTCTCTACCAAAAATCCGTCTGCTGTTCGGAAAATAGCACCAACATTATGCATGCTTCTTATATTGTCTAAAACAATAACCAGTGGTGTTTTTTCCATTTTTTTGAAAGTAGAGACATCAATTCTACCTAATTCTTCTAATTTTAATTTCTGCGTCACCTATTTTTAAATTTCTACAAAGGTAAGAATTTAAAAATGCAGTAATAAAGCATTGAAACAATACAGTAACTAAATATTCAAAAAAACCATGAATTTATGTAATGATACTTTGCAAAGAATTTATTGTATTTTTGTCAGTGAGAAAGTTTTTCAATGAAAATAATTAAAAATGAATTACAAGACATCATTACAGGAAATGGAAAAGAAGGCGAAAGCTGTCTTATCAAAAAAGCGCAAATTCACATTAGAGGAAATGAAATCCCAGGTTTCCAAAGTTCGAAATTCCAGCATCTCAAAAGTGAAGAAGAAAGAAACTTAATCTTATTCATTGAAGAAAATGGACTTTTTTACAAGGAGAATATAGATGAAAACAATTTTATAGCAGAAGGAGCTGAACAAAAGGTTTATAGACTCAACGATTCTGAAATTATTAAAATTAATGATTCCATCTTCTATGAATATTGGAAAGATTATTTTAATTCTCTACTTGTTCACAACTATTTTTTCAAATCTACAAAATATGAACTTTTAGGTTTTAAATTGATAAATAATGAATTGTTTTCAGTTGTAAAGCAGAGTTTTATTGCATCTACAGAACCAATAGATTTAGTATTAATCAAACAATTTCTTGAATTTAATAATTTCTTGAATATTCGAAATAATGATTATCAAAATGAAACTTTAGGATTAATTTTTGAAGATTTACATGATGAAAATATTATTTCGCAAAATGGTATTCTATTTTTTATAGATACCATATTTTATCTTACAGAAAATTTTTATAAATAGATATGGCAAAATCTACCTCGGAAACTCCTTTAATGAAACAATACAATACCATCAAGGCGAAATATCCTGATGCACTTTTATTGTTTAGAGTTGGAGATTTTTATGAAACTTTCGGTACAGATG
Organism: uncultured Frigoriflavimonas sp.; assembly: GCA_964292185.1. Classification (GTDB taxonomy): domain Bacteria; phylum Bacteroidota; class Bacteroidia; order Flavobacteriales; family Weeksellaceae; genus Frigoriflavimonas. The sequence continues at coordinate 814 of CAXYUO010000097.1, read as the reverse complement.
CGATTAGAACTTCTCAAATCTTGGGAATTGTACTTACCAAGAGAAGAAATGGTGAAGGTTTTATAGAATTGGCAGGTTTTCCACATCATTCTGTAGATTCCTATTTGCCAAAATTAGTTCGTGCAGGATTAAGAGTTGCCATTTGCGACCAATTGGAAGATCCAAAATCTGTGAAAGGCATTGTAAAAAGGGGCGTTACAGAATTGATAACTCCTGGAGTTACTTTTAACGATCAAGTTTTAAATTCAAAAAAGAACAATTTTCTACTTTCTTTGCATAAAGAAAAAGAAAAGTATGGAATGGCTTTGGTTGATATTTCTACTGGAGAATTGTTGGTTTGCGAAGGTAATTTAGAAAAATTGTTGCACGTTGTTAATACTTTTGATCCTTCTGAAATCATTTACCAAAGAAATAAAGAATTACCTTCTCAATTAAAAAATAAAAACGCATTTAAACTAGAAGATTGGGCTTATCAATTTACTTATGCTCAAGAAAAATTACAAAATCATTTTAGCACAAATTCCCTGAAAGGTTTCGGTGTAGAACAGTTAGAATTGGCAATTACAGCTGCAGGTGCAATTTTCGCATATTTGGTTGAAGATACGCATCACGCTTTGCTACAGCATATTACAAGGATTTCAAAAATTCCGCAAGAAGATTTTTTGATGATGGATCAATTTACTTTGAGAAATCTGGAAATCGTTTATCCAAGTTCTGCAGGTGGAAAATCTCTGCTCGATATTATCGATAAAACTTCTACAGCAATGGGAGGAAGATTGATGAGAAGAAGAATTATTTTGCCCTTAAAATCTGT
>CAXYUO010000096.1:0-9869 GCA_964292185.1 uncultured Frigoriflavimonas sp. | reverse complement strand
CAAATTATTCTCTGTATTATTGAATAAGATTTTCAATAATTAAATAAAATCATTTTTTTATTATTAATAATTTAATAAAAATTGTATTCAATTTTTGAAAATTCAATATTTAACCAAAAGAATTATGCATGGATGAAAAAACTTTCGTTTGTATCTCTTGTTATTACAAAGGATATGAATTTATGGATGAAATGAAAAAGTTAGGAAACAAGGTTATCTTAATTACTTCAGAAAATTTAAAAGAAAAAAATTGGCCGTGGAATGCTATAGACGAAGTTTACTATATGCACGAAATAGAACCATCCGTTTGGAATACAGATCATCTCGTACAAGGATTTTCATATTTAATGAAAGACCATCAAATAGATGCTGTAATCGCATTAGACGATTATGATGTAGAAAAAGCTGCACTCATAAGAGAAACTTTCAGAATTCCAGGAATGGGACAAACAACGCATCGCTATTTCCGAGATAAATTGGCGATGAGGCAAATGGCATTAGATAACCAAATAGAAGTTCCACAATTTTCTTCTATTTTCAACAACAATAAATTAGAAATATTTACTACAGAAAATGCTCCACCTTGGGTTTTAAAACCTCGTTCTGAAGCTTCTGCTAGTGGAATTTCTAAAATAAATTCTAAAGAAGAACTTTGGGAAGCTATAGAAAAACTGGGAGAAGAAAGGCATAAATTCTTGCTAGAAACCTTCAAACCAGGAGACGTTTTTCATGTAGATAGTTTGGTGTATGAAAAAGAAATTATTTTCACATCTGCATCCAAATATCTTTCTCCACCAATGGAAGTTTCTCATGAAGGAGGCGTTTTCCGAACCAAAACATTAGATTTTAATTCTGAAGAGTATTTAGCATTAAAAAAAGCCAATGAAAAAGTTTTAAGTAGTTTCGGATTAATATATGGAGCAACTCATACAGAGTTTATTCGTGGAAACGAAGATGGAAAATGGTACTTTTTAGAAACATCTTCCAGAGTTGGAGGTGCGCATATTCCAGATTTGGTTGAAGCTTCTACAGGAATAAATATTTGGCGAGAATGGGCGAAAATAGAAGATTCTTTATTGAAAAACCAAACCTACATTCTCCCAAAATCAACAAATTTTTCTGCGGGTTTAATTATTGCTCTCGCAAAAGAAAAGAAACCAGATATTACAGAATATCAATGTGAACAAGTATCACAATTTTTAGAAATAGATTATCACATCGGTATTATTTACAAAGATAAAGACGAAAGTAAAGTACAAAAATGTTTAGATGATTCTACCAAAAAAATAACTTCGGAAATCCTAAATATATTACCACCAAAATCAAAACCAACCTCATAAACAAAAAAAATATGCCAAAAATAGAACACACCAATTTCTATTCACACATTCTAGGAATCAGTTTAGATGTAGAAGTAACAGGACATTATGGAACTCCAATTGTTATGTTTCCTACATCAAAAGGTTCTTACACTCAAAATTTTGATTTCCATTTAAACGGAAGTGTTAGTCATTTAATAGATCAAGGAAAAATAAAATTGTACAACATTCAAACTATTGATAAATATAGTTTGTACGATAAAAATATACATCCTGCAGAAAGAATCAGAAATTATGAACTTTGGGTTCAGTTTATGGTTCAAGAATTTATTCCTTATCTTCAAAAAACGCATCAAACATATAGAGTTGGTGCAGCAGGAGCAAGTTTCGGAGGTTATCATGCAGCCAATTTAGCATTCAGGTATCCAGATTTATTTTCACATTTATTTTGTCTTTCTGGTGCTTTTACTATCAGAGATTTTATGGACGGATATGAAGATGAAACAATATATTTCAACTGTCCGAGAGAATTTGTGAAAAATGATGAAGCTTGGAAATACAAACACATGCACATTGTTTTAAGTACTTCTGATCAAGATATTTGCCTAGAACAAACTAAAGAAATGGCAGGGATTTTAAGCTCAAAAGGAATAGATCATTGGTATGATGAACAAAAATGGATAAGCCATGATTGGCCACTTTGGAGAATGGTTTTCCCAATGTTTGTAGGTAGATTTTTCGGTTAAAAAATTAGAAATTAAATAAATATATTAATAATAAAACAAATTTTATGGCAACAAAGAAAGTAGGAATTTTATTCGGAATGGAAGATACATTTCCATGGGCATTCATTGATAGAGTAAATGAATTAGGAAAAGGACAAATTGTAGCAGAAGCTGTACAAATTGACAAACTAGAACAAGCAGGAGATTATGGTTATGCAGTAATTATAGATAGAATTTCGCAAGATGTTCCATTTTATAGAGCATATCTTAAAAATGCAGCTTTGATGGGAACTTACGTAATGAACAATCCATTTTGGTGGAGTGCAGACGAAAAGTTTTTTAATAATGCATTGATGAAAACTTTAGGAATTCCTCTTCCAAATACAGTGCTTTTACCTTCTAAACAAAGACCAGAAAACACTTCTGAAACTTCTTTTAGAAATCTTAAATTTCCACATGATTGGGATTATATTTTTGATTATGTAGGTTTTCCAGCATACATGAAACCACATGATGGTGGTGGTTGGAAAAACGTTTATAGAGTTGAAGATGAAACAGATCTTTGGGAAAAACTAGATGAAACTGGCGAATTGGTAATGCTTTTACAAGAAGAAATTGTATTTGATGATTATTACAGAGTGTATTGTCTTGGCAAAAAACATGTTCACATTATGCCTTATGAACCAAGAAATCCGCATCATTTAAGATACGTTACAGAATCTAAATATTCTGGTAAAAAATTAAAGGATATACTTAAAGTAATTCATGATTATACCATCAAAATGAATGAAGCTTTAGGTTATGATTTCAATACTGTAGAATTTGCTGTGAAAGACGGAATTCCTTATGCAATAGATTTCTGTAATCCTGCACCAGATGCAGATAGAAAATCTGTAGGTGAAGAAAACTTTGCATGGGTTGTAGAGCATGCTGCAAAATTTGCGATAGAAAAAGCTAAAGAATACAAACCTGGAAAACCAAATATTTCTTGGGGAGACTTTGTTAAAAAATCAATTTAAGTAAAAATTTTAAATATTTGGTAATCAGTTATTTAAAATGATTACCAAATATTTACTTTAATTAAAAACACACATTCGCTTATGCATAAATTTACTATCGGGATAGAAGAAGAATACCAAATCATTGATAAAGATACCCGTGATTTAGTTTCCCACGTATCCAAAATTATAGAAGGTGGAAAAGCCGTTTTGAGCGAAAATTTAAAACACGAAATGCACGAATCCATGATAGAAATGGAAACGAAAGTTTGTGAAAATATAAAAGAAGCCAGAGCAGAACTTACCATGCTAAGAAAGCACCTTATTAAAACTGCACACAGTCAAAATTTACGAGTTTCTGGTGGTGGAACACATCCGTTTTCTAATTGGGAAACCAATACGATTACACAAGGAGAACGCTACATAAAAATTGTAGATGATATGGGTGATGTTGCAAGAGGAAATTTAATTTTTGGACTTCATGTTCATATTGGTATACCAAATAGAGAAGAAGGTGTGAAAATTCAAAATGTTCTCCGATATTTTTTACCTCACGTATTTGCTTTATCTACAAATTCACCTTTTTGGGTGGGTAGAAATACTGGTTTCAAATCGTATAGACAACAAGTATTTGTGAAATTTCCTAGAACAGGTATCCCAAGTTATTTCAATAGTTTAGGAGAATTTGATGATTACGTAAATTTATTAGTGAAAACAGGCACAATAGATAATGCCAAAAAAATATGGTGGGATCTTCGTGTTCATCCTTTTTATCCTACTATAGAATTTAGAATTTGCGATATGCCTTTACGAATAGATGAAACCGTTTGTATGGCTGCAATAATGCAATGTTTGGTTGCGAAAATTTACAAACTTCATCAGCAAAATTTAAGTTTTAGAAGCTACAGAAGATTACTTCTTAATGAAAATAAATGGAGAGCTGCAAAAGATGGAATTCAATCTAGTCTAATAGATTTTGGTAAAGAAGAATGCGTTCCTTACAAGCAATTATTAGGTGAACTATTAGAATTTATTGACGATGTAGTAGACGAACTAGATTGCAGAAATGAAGTAAACTATGCATGGACAATGATGGAACGTGGAACTGGAGCAGATCGCCAATTACAAGTTTATAAAGAAACCGGAGATCTAAACAAAGTAGTAGATTACATGATAAGCGAAACCGAATATGGTATGCTTCCAGAAAATTTAGGATAATTTTGTATTTTTGCAAGCTTAAATAGTTAAAAAATGAAGAAGATTAGAATCGCACTCTTGGATATGAATAATAACAAAGCCAACCAAGGAATGCGAAATATTATAGCATTAACCGAACATTTTAAAGAAATTGCCGAGGAAAATATAGAAATAGAAGTTTTTGAAGTACGTTTTAAAAATGAAATTCCTAATGTAGAAAATTTTGATATTTTCATCTCTTCTGGTGGACCAGGAACTCCACATAAACAAGGATATATTTGGGAAAAAGCCTACAAAAAATTCTTAAATGATGTTTGGAACCACAACTTAAATAACGAATCCAAAAAATTTGTATTTTTAATCTGTCATTCTTTTCAAATTGCTAGTATTCATTGGAAATTAGGTAATATTTGTAAAAGAAAATCCTACTCATTTGGAGTAATGCCAATGCACAAAACCGAAGAAGGAAATGCAGATTACGTTTTACAAAATTTACCAGAACCATTCTTCGCTGTAGATTCTAGAGCTTACCAATTTATAGAACCCAATATGGAACGTTTTGAAGAATTGGGTATGGAAATAATGGCTTTAGAAAAAATGAGACCACATATTCATTTAGAAAGAGCAGTGATGGCAATAAAATTTTCTGAAGAAATTTTTGGAACACAATTTCATCCAGAAGCAGATCCAGAAGGTATGATGAAGAATCTGGACATCAAAAAAAATAGAGATGCAATGATAGCAAGTTATGGAATGGAAAAGTTTCTACAAACTGTAGATCGCTTAAATGATGACGATAAAATTGTTCTCACTCAAGCTCAAATTCTACCAAGATTTTTGCAACATGCTACAAACGAAGTAACGAAAGAAGTAGCTTTTGTTTAATTAAAAAACTGATACTTAACCAAATACAATTGTTGCTTTGTTTTATTAATTATTAAAAACCTAAAAAATTCATGATTACAAAATATAGAAAACAATTCAACGAAGAATATTCTCCAGAAAAGTACCAACTTACACAAGATAAAATAAAAGATAATGCAGGTGTAGAAGCAGGTTTTAGATTATCTGAAAGCCCTATTTTTCTTTCAAAAGAGTTTAAAGAAAAGCTAAATGATGCTTGTGATACTATTGTTGCTCAAATAAAAACTATTCCTCAAGATGTTTTTGATAAAGCAATTCCAGAAAATTGTAAAGTACCCAATGATAATGCTAAACCACATTTTCTAGCCATAGATTTTGGAATTTGCAAAAATGAAAAAGGTGAAATTGTTCCACAATTAATTGAACTTCAAGCATTTCCTACGCTTTACGCATTCCAAGAAGAATATGAAGGTGTAATTTCCGAAGTATATCCTTTTCTACAAGATTTGCGAAATTCTATGCCGAAACCGCAATACATTCAATTCTTAAAAGATGTGATTGTAGGCGATGAAAATCCTGAAAACGTAATCTTATTAGAAATATTTCCGGAGCAACAAAAAACAAGTGTAGATTTTGCTTTGACAGAGAAATATTTAGGTATAAAAACGGTTTGCTTAACCAAAGTTAAAAAGCAAGGCAAAAAATTATACTATGAAAACGATGGTAAATTAATTCCAATCAATAGAATTTACAATAGAGTTATTTTTGATGAATTAGACAAAATTCCAGATTTAAAAACTGAATTTAATTTTCGTGAAGATGTTGATGTAAAATGGATAACGCATCCTAATTGGTTTTTCAAAATTTCAAAATACATCATGCCTTTATTAGAACATGATTCTGTACCGAAAAGCTACTTTATTCCAGATTTTCCAGCGACTGAAAATTTAGAAAATTTCGTATTGAAACCATTATTTTCATTTGCAGGAAGCGGTGTAAATTTGAATCCAACTCAAGAAATAATTGATGCAATTGAGGATAAAGAAAATTTTATTTTGCAAAGAAAAGTACATTACGAACCACTTTTTCTAGATACAAATGGAGAAATGTCTAAAGCAGAAATACGCTTGCTTTTCCTTTGGAAAGAAGAAGATGCAACACCAACTTTGATGGATAACTTAGTGAGAATGACCAAAGTAGCTATGGTAAATGTAGATTTCAATAAAAAAGATGCGATTTGGATCGGAAGTTCTATCGCTTTTTTTGAGAAATAAAAATTAATACTACATTTTAAATAAAATAAAAAAAGACCGTTTAAACTAACGGTCTTTTTTGATAAAAATTCAGAATTTATTGTCCAAATAATTCTTCAATTCTAGCTTTCATTAAAGCTTCATCTTGCAAAGCATCTAAGCCAATTGCAGAGAATAAAACAACTATAAAAACTAAAAAAAGAAGTCCTAAAACCAAACCAATAATACTTAATACTTTTCCTGTTTGTAAATTCCCGTAATTACTATATAATGTTGGGTTTGCTTTATATTTTTTGGAATCTCCGGTTGAAAGTACAATACCGATAATTCCCATTATCATTCCAGGTAATCCATAACAACAAGAACCTAATATAGATAAGATTCCCAGTACTAAAACTGCGGTTGCATTTGGTAATTTTTGATCATTCATAATTATTTATTTTTTAAATTTATTTTAAAATATTGGATGTCTGAAAAAATAAGAAACCACCATTACCAAAGCCATTACAATTGCACTTCCGATAATTAATTTACTGTAATTTCTAGTTTTATCTACAAAACTAATTGCCAAAAAAGAAATGAAAATTAAAAAAGGAAAAACTGCAGGATATAAATGCCATGCTTCTTGTAAATTCCCTTTAAAAACCATAATCAAAGACCTTTGCATTCCACAACCAAAACACTCTATTCCAAAGAGTTTTTTGGTAAAACATGGTATCATAAAATCTTCTAAAGACATTTCTTAAATTTGAAATTCAAAACTACAACTTTTTTAATTAAATCCTATTTTTTTGCTCTAAGATATTGATGTGGAAAAAAGCAATTTTCATCAGTTTCAAAACTAGAATGCACAGCCAAATATGGATTTCTAAGCATTTCTCTACCAATAAAAATAAGATCTGCTTCTTCTTTTATTAAAATTTGTTCTGCCTGATTTGAATTTAATATTAATCCTACTGCTCCAGTTTTTATTCCAGTTTCTTGTTTAATTTTTGCAGAATAGGGAATTTGATAACCATCAAAAACAGAAATTTTTGCAGAATGAATGTTTCCACCACTAGAAACATCTATCAAATCTACATTTTTGGTTTTCAAAATTTTTGATAATTTCATACTATCTTCCAAATCCCAACCATTTTCGGCATATTCTGTTGCAGAAATTCTCACAAATAGAGGATGATTTTCATCTAAAACTTCATTCACAGCTTCTACTATTTCTAATAAAAACCGTATTCTATTTTCAAAACTTCCTCCGTATTCATCAGTTCTCACATTAGAAAGTGGAGATAAAAATTGATGTATAAGATAACCATGAGCTGCATGAATTTCTATTAAATCAAAACCAGCTTTTATGGATTTCACAGCTGCATCTTGAAATTCTTTAATTAAATTTTTTATTTCTAAAGTTGATAATTCTTTAGGTTTTCTTTCTCCTTCTGCAAAAGGAATATCGGATGCAGAAAGTGTTTCCCAACCATTATTATCTAAAGAAAGTTGTTTTCCTTGCCATGTAGAAGCTTTTCTTCCTGCATGTGCCAATTGTATTCCGATTTTAGAATCTGAATTTTCATGGATGAACGTATTTATTTTTTTGAAATAATCTGCTTGTTCGTCATTCCAAATTCCGGTACATAAATTCGTAATTCTTCCTTCCGGAACAATTCCTGTTGCTTCTACAATTATTAAACCAGTTCCACCTTGTGCTCTGCTTCCGTAATGCACCAAATGAAAATCATTTGGAACACCATTTTTTGCAGAATACATGCACATTGGCGAAAGTACCCATCGATTTTTTAGTTCTAAATTTCTAAATTTTATAGGAGAATAGAGAATGTTTTTTTGCATAATCACAAAGTTAAAGTAATAATTAAAGAAAAACTTAAATTTGAAATGTGATTTTGATACTTTATTCAAAACAAGTATCTTTACTCAGCAATAATAGAAGCAATGAAAAAAAACATCAGCATAGATTATAATTATTTTGAAAATTCTAATGAACTCAGTGAATTAGAAAATAAATTATTCGATCTTGCCAAAGAAGCTCGTTTGAAAGCTTATGCTCCTTATTCAAAATTTTTGGTTGGTTGTGCTATTTTATTAGAAAATGGCGAAATAATCTCTGGAAATAATCAAGAAAATGCAGCTTATCCTTCAGGAATTTGTGCAGAAAGAACTGCCATTTTTTATGCTTCAGCAAAATTTCCGGATGTGAAAATTCAAAAATTATTTGTAATTGGTGCATCTTCTATCAACCTAGAAAAAGCAACACCTACTCCACCTTGTGGTGCTTGTAGACAAGCAATTCTGGAATATGAAAACAAGCAAAACGATGATATAGAAATATTTTTCGCTAATCTTGATGGAGAAATTTGCAAAATAAAATCCATCAGATCTTTGTTGCCTTTTTCATTTGATTCTTCTTTTCTTTAATATAAAATTCTCTTCGAATTTTCTATAAAATAATGTGAACTTTTCATTATTAAAATTGATGAAGGTATTAAGAATTTTCTTCAGAAATTAAATGAAAAAAAAATTTATGAAAATTCTTAAATTAAAACTCAATAACGGTCTCAATTTTAAATCAAAAATTTTTTCAATCAATATTTGAGTATAAATTAATGTTTCAGAGGAACAAAATCTGTGTAGAATTACAGATAAAGCACGAAATTGCGTTCCATCGGAACGTTATGCCTCATTGTAAAAACCCGACCAACCGACAAAATATCTAGTGAAAGCAATATAATTGCCAACGCTTCGAAAAATTAAAAGAGGTACAAGCCTAAACGCAAAACCAACACTTTTGCACCACATTTAATTTTTACCCAACGCTCACAAGACCATCCACCACCATAAAAAATATTGACGCAAAATTGCGTGATTGAAATAATTATTACTTACATTTGCCAAATAATGTCAAGTCAAATAAAAGACAATGAGTAGTCAATTTGGAAATAAAATTCGAACTTTAAGAGAGGAGCAAAATTTGCTTTTAAGACAAGTAGCTTCCATTCTTGAAATGGACACTGCTCAATTAAGCAAAATTGAACGAGGAGAAAGACATGCAAAAAAAGAAACAGTTTTGAAAATTGCTCTAATTTTTAAAGTAAATCATGATGATTTATTGACCCTTTGGCTTGCTGACCAAATCTATGACGTTGTAAAAAATGAGAAAAATGCTTTAAAAGCTATGATGGTGGCAGAAGAGAAAGTAGAATATTTAAAAACGCACAAGGAATAATGAGTAATTCAAAACCTACGGTTATAGACCTATTTTGCGGTTGTGGTGGACTTTCGTATGGCTTTATAGAAGCAGGCTATGAAGTTGTTTTAGGTATTGACCATTGGAAAGATGCTGTTGAAACTTTTAAATTCAATCATAAAAATTCAATTGGTTTAGTTGCTGATTTATTTAACGAAACACCACAAATAATTAGCGAAAAAACAGGAATTAAAAATGTTGATTTAATTATTGGAGGTCCACCTTGTCAAGGATTTTCAATTGCTGGACAGCGA
>CAXYUO010000095.1:0-9907 GCA_964292185.1 uncultured Frigoriflavimonas sp. | reverse complement strand
TTTATTATAATGTGAAGCGAAAATAAGGAAATTTATTTTTCAGTTATTTGAGAGATTACAATGTTTAGTTAATTTCAATTGCAATTTTATCAATTTTAAATTAAGATTTTATTTAGTAACAGCTTTTAATGAACAATTATTAATGGTTTGTAATTTTTCTTTTTTAAATTTTTCATGTAAACTTTTGTTAAAATATAAATTATACTTTATCTTTGTACTCAGATTTTGTTCATACACATATTGAAAATGTTATTAAGAAAGGTGGAGAGATAAGACTCTATGAAACCTTAGCAACCCTTTGGAAACAAAGAAGGTGCTACATTCTATTCTGATTTATCAGAAGAAGATAACAAAAATTTATTTACTTTCTTAGTAGCATTTTCAATTTTAATTAAAATAAATTGGAAATTCCGTTACAACATATCACACTTCAAAATTATAAATTAGTATCAGGACAAATTCTTGATATCAATTTATCTTATCAGATTTTCGGAAAAGCACTGCATTCTGCACCAATTATTTTGGTAAATCATGCTTTAACGGCTAATTCTAATGTTTCTGGGGAAAATGGTTGGTGGAATTCTTTAATTGGAAATGAAAAAATAATTGACACCAGTCATTTTACAGTGATTTGCTTCAATATTCCTGGTAATGGTTTTGATGGCGTTTTAATAGACAATTATCAAGATTTTACTACTCAAGATATTGCACAATTTTTCCTTTTAGGTTTAAAAACATTAGATATTTCTCACCTATTTTTAATGATTGGTGGTTCTCTTGGTGGTGCAATCGGTTGGGAAATGATGGCAAAAAACCCAAATTTAACCGAAAATTTTATTCCAGTTGCTTGTGATTTAAAAACAACAGATTGGTTACATTCTCAATGTTTGGTTCAGCAATTTCTTTTAAATCATCCAGAAAAACCCTTGCAAAAAGCCAGAGTTCATGCAATGTTGTGTTATCGTTCTCCAAAATCAATCAATGAACGCTTTAAAGAAGAAATTCATCCGGATAAACAAATTTTAAAATCACAAGATTGGCTCAATTTTCATGGCGAAAAACTGAACGAGAGGTTTAGTTTAAAAGCATATCTTTTGATGAACCATTTATTAATGAAAATCAAAACAGATTTTGAGAAAATTAAAGAAATTAAAGCCAATATTCATCTTGTAGCTGTAGATTCTGACTTATATTTCCCTGCATTTGAAATAAAGAAATCTTATGATTTATTAATTAAAACTAAAAAAAATACTTTCTATCACGAAATAAAATCCATTCATGGTCATGATGCTTTTTTGATGGAATATGAACAAATTAATCAAATATTAGAAAATATCATTCATGAAAAATAAAAATCAAATAAAAATATTAAAAAATAAATCCATCATTAAATTTGAAGGAAATGATTTTTTGGATGAAGTTGGTATTGATGGTAGAATATTTAAAGCATTTACTTTTGCAAAAATAAGTATTGGTTTAATTTCTCAACAAGCTGTAGAAAACGGTATTTCTGTGTTAGTAAATGAAAGCGATTCTGAAAATGCGGTTAAATGTTTAATCGAAGAATTTGAAAATGAAAGAAAATTAGGAAAAGTAAATCAAATTTATAGTATAAATAATGTTTCTGTATTAGGTTTTATTACTAAAGATTTCAATAAAATAATGTCTGAATTAGCCAGAAATAACATCTTTCCTTTAATTCTTAATCAAGTAGCTTCCGAAAATAGAATAAATTTAGTAGTTAGCTCTTCGCAAGATGAAAAAGCTAAAAATATTATAGAAGCCAAAATTTTCGCCAAACCCAAAACCGTGCATTTAGCACTTATTGGTCACGGAAAAGTGGGTTCTACTTTGATTGAACAGGTTTTGAAAAGTTCAGAAGAAATTAGAAATCGTAAAAATCTAGATTTAAAAATTATTGCAGTCGCAAATTCCAGAAAAATCGCATTCAATAAAGCTGGTTTTAATGAAAACTGGGAACAAGATATTTTAGTTGCTGAAGAAGAATCAAAAATGGATACTTTAATTCAGTTTTCACAACGCAATCAATTAGAAAACCTAATCGTAGTAGATAATACCGCAAGTAAAGATTTTGTGAAAAACTATACAACTTTGGCGGAAAATGGGTTCGATTTGGTTTCTTCTAATAAAATTTTTAATACGCTATCGATTGCAGAATATCGAGAGTTTCGTCAACTTTTAACCAAGAAAAACAAAAAATATCTCTACGAAACCAATGTTGGAGCAGGTTTACCTTTAATAGATACGATTAAATTATTACATTTATCCGGCGAAAATATTACCCGAATTAAAGGCGTTTTCTCTGGTTCACTCAGTTATATTTTTAATAATTTTTCGGTTCGTGACGATAAATTCTCAACCATTTTGAAAGAAGCAATGGAACAAGGTTTTACAGAGCCCGATCCGCGAGAAGATTTATCAGGAAATGATGTTGCTCGAAAATTGTTAATCTTAGCAAGAGAACTAGATTTAAGCAATGAATTTACCGACATCAAAATCGAAAGTTTAATCCCAGAAAATTTAGTAAAACTCGACAAAAACGCATTCCTAAATAGCTTAGATCTCTTTGATTCTTATTTTGAAAATATTAAAAAAAATCAAAAAGAAAACCACGTTTTGCGTTTAGTAGGAGATTTACACGGAGATTTGCAACAAGAAAAAGGAGAACTCGATGTTCAATTAATTTCCGTTCCCGCCAATTCTGCACTCGGACAATTAAAAGGATCAGATTCTATTTTTGAAATCTATACCGAAAGTTATGGCGAAAACCCAATCGTAATTATGGGAGCAGGAGCAGGAGCAAAAGTAACAGCAAGAGGCGTTTTTGGTGATATTTTAAGACTCTCCGAAAATAAATAATTTCAGCGAAAGTCCCAAAGGGACGATTTAACAAAGCATAGGATGCAATCCTATGATTAAAAAATAATAGGATGAAATCCTATAAAAATTATGGAAAACCAATTTTCAAATTTCGAAACCAACGCAATTCGCATTCAAAACGAACGTTCCCAATTTGACGAACATTCTACGCCGCTTTATCTAACTTCCAGCTGCGTTTTTGATGATGCAGAAGATATGCGTGCAAGTTCCGCCGAAGAAAAAGAGAAAAATATTTACAGTCGTTTTTCCAATCCAAACGTAAATGAATTTACCGCAAAAATGGTAAAACTCGAAGGTGCAGAAGATGGTTATTCTTTTGCAAGTGGAATGGCAGCCATCTTTTCAACTTTCGGAGCGTTGTTAAATTCTGGCGATCATATTTTAAGTTGCCGTTCCGTTTTCGGTTCCACGCATACGCTTTTCATAAAATATTTCCCGAAATGGAATATCGAAACCACTTATTTCGAAGCCAATGAAACCGATTTAGAAAAATACATAAAACCAACTACGAAAATTCTTTACATAGAAACGCCGACCAATCCTGCAATCGAAGTTTTAGATTTAGAATTATTAGGAAAATTTGCAAAAAAACACAACCTTCTTTTCGTGGTAGATAACTGTTTTGCGACACCCTATTTGCAGCAACCCATTAAATTTGGTGCAGATTTGGTCATCCATTCCGCCACCAAATTAATCGATGGACAAGGTCGAGTTTTGGGCGGAGTAACCGTAGGAAAAAAAGATTTAATTCGAGAAATTTACCTTTTTTCCCGTAATACAGGACCGTCAATGTCGCCGTTCAACGCATGGGTTTTAAGTAAAAGTTTAGAAACTTTAGCCGTTCGTGTCGATAAACATTGCGAAAATGCACTCAAAGTTGCGAAGTTTTTAGAAACTCAACCCAATGTTTCCTTGGTGAAATATCCTTTCCTGAAATCTCATCCAAGTTACGAAATCGCGAAAAATCAAATGAAACTCGGCGGAAATATCGTGGCTTTCGAAATAAAAGGCGGCATCGAAGCTGGTCGAAATTTCCTCAATAAAATAAAAATGTGTTCCCTTTCCGCCAACCTCGGAGATACCCGAACAATAGTTACGCATCCCGCTTCTACAACGCATTCCAAGCTTTCTGATGACGAGAGAAATCAAGTCGGAATTACTGCTGGTTTGGTCCGCTGTTCCGTGGGTTTAGAGCATATCGATGACATTATTAACGATTTAAAACAAGCTTTGAATTAAAATTATTTGGGCAGCTTTTCCGCCCTCCGTTCCCGCTTTTTTGCTTCCACTTCGTTCCAGCAAAAAGAGCTCCACTCAGGTCGGGCTGCAGTTCAGTTTTAAAAAGAAAATTCAGTTATTTAAAGAAAAGAAATTCGAGAAATTAGAAAGAAAAAAAATGAAAAATACATCATCACTTTATAAAGCATTAGAAAAAAGAATCCTCGTTCTCGATGGAGCAATGGGAACCATGCTTCAACGCTATAATTTCACCGAAGAAGATTACCGCGGCGAAAGATTTAAAGACTATGATCATTCTGTAAAAGGAAATAATGATTTACTTTCATTGACCCAACCAAAAGCAATCGCAGAAGTTCATGCAAAATATTTAGAAGCAGGAGCAGATATTATAGAAACCAACACTTTTTCTGGCACCACCATCGCAATGGCAGATTACCATATGGCAGATTTGGTGTACGAACTCAACTTCGAGTCTGCAAAAATTGCCAGACAAGTTTGTGATGAATTTACGGCTAAAAACCCTGAAAAGCCAAGATTTGTTGCAGGTTCAATTGGCCCAACAAATAGAACTGCAAGTTTAAGTCCAGATGTGAATGATCCAGGATTTCGTGCCGTTACTTTTGATGAATTGAGAATTGCCTACAAACAACAATCAGAAGCACTTTTAGATGGAGGTTCAGATCTTCTTTTGGTAGAAACTATTTTCGACACTTTAAATGCAAAAGCTGCACTTTTCGCAATTGATGAAATTCAAGAAGAAAGAAATATCAAAATCCCAATCATGGTTTCCGGTACCATTACCGATGCTTCTGGACGAACTTTGAGCGGACAAACCGCCGAAGCATTCTTAATTTCAGTATCACACTTAAATTTACTGAGCGTAGGATTAAATTGTGCTTTAGGAGCAAAACAATTAACGCCTTATTTAGAAACTTTATCCAAAAACTCCGACTTCTTTATTTCCGCCTATCCAAATGCAGGTTTACCCAACGCTTTTGGGCAATACGATGAAAGTCCGGAAGCAATGGCAGAACAAATTCGCGAATATGCAGACAAAGGATTAATAAATATTATCGGTGGTTGCTGCGGAACAACGCCGCCTCACATTAAAGCAATTGCAGATTTGGTGAAGGATTATGAACCGAGGAAAATTAAGGAAATAGTTTAGTAAAGTAGTAATTTAATTCAGTGTTAAACTTTTACATTTTAACATTGATAAATTGAAAATGATGAACGAAGAAATTATTCAAAATAGCGATTACAAAAATTGGACAGCTTCTATTTCCCATAAGATAGAACTTGCTCAAATTAGAACAGCATTAAAAGTAAATGCGGAACTTCTCACTTTGTATTGGGAAATAGGAAATTCCATCATAGAAAAGCAAAAATTAAATAAATGGGGAAGTAAAATTATTGATTTTTTGTCCATAGATTTGGCTAAAAAATTCCCAGAAATGAAAGGGTTTTCTGTCCGTAATCTTAAATATATGCGGTCTTTTGCAGAGGCATATCCTCAGTTTCCAATAGTGCAGGTTCCGCTTGCACAATCTGAAAACGAATTTGTGCAAGTGCCACTTGCACAAATTACTTGGTACCATCACATTAGTCTTTTAACTAAAATAAAAGATAACACGGAAAGGGCTTTTTATATTACAGAAACCGCAAAAAATGAATGGAGCAGAAATGTAATGCTTTTGCAAATAAAAAGTAATTTATACAAAAGAAATGGAAAATCAATCAATAATTTTGAACAAATTTTACCAGAATATCAGTCGGATTTAGCAAAAAGTATTTTCAAAGATCCCTATTATTTTGATTTTTTGATGCTTTCTACTAAAGTTAAAGAATTGGAAATAGAAAAACTTTTAACCAATAAAATAACAGAATTTTTGTTGGAATTGGGTAAAGGTTTTGCATTTGTGGGCAGACAATACTCAGTAGAAGTGGATGATACTGATTATAAAATTGATTTACTTTTTTATCACACTATTTTGCACGCTTATATGGTAATAGAACTGAAAGCGGGCGAATTTTTGCCAGAATATGTTTCAAAACTCAATTTTTATATCAGTGCAATAGATGATAAACTAAAAACACCAACGGATGAACCAACTATTGGATTGTTACTTTGTGCATCAAAAAGCAATATAAAAGTAGAATATGCAATGCGTGGTTTAGACAAACCTTTGGGAGTTGCAACCTATCAATTAGAACAATTGGTAAAAGAAAATATTGACTCTCTTAACGAAAATAATTAAAATAAGTTAACAACAAAACATCAATTGTTAAACTGTTACATTGATAAATTGTTACATTAAAATATTATGAAATACCTAAAACTCTCCGGTCTCGAACCATTAATCATAACCCCAGAATCCAATTTTATTAATGTTGGAGAAAGAACCAATGTTGCAGGTTCCAAAAAATTCCTTCGTTTAATAAAAGAAGGAAATTACAATGAAGCACTTGATATTGCTCGAAATCAAGTAGATGGAGGAGCGCAAATTTTGGATGTCAATTTTGATGATGGTTTACTCGATGGAAAATTCGCGATGGTGAAATTTCTTAATTTAATTGCTTCCGAACCCGATATTTCTCGAATTCCCATCATGATTGATTCTTCTAAATGGGAAATTTTAGAAGCAGGTTTGCAAGTTGTTCAAGGAAAATGCGTGGTCAATTCTATCAGTTTAAAAGAAGGTGAAAAAGAATTTATTAATCATGCAAAAACTGTAAAACGATATGGAGCGGCTGTAATTGTAATGGCCTTTGATGAAACTGGACAAGCCGATAATTACGATAGAAGATTAGAAATCTGTAAAAGATCGTATGATATATTGGTGAATCAAGTTGGTTTTCCGTCCGAAGATATTATTTTCGATTTAAACATATTTCCAGTCGCAACTGGAATGGACGAACATCGTAGAAATGCCATAGATTTCATTGAAGCCACGAAATGGGTTCGTGAAAATTTGCCCAATGTTTCTGTGAGTGGTGGAGTTTCCAATGTTTCGTTTTCTTTCCGTGGAAATGATAATGTTCGGGAAGCAATGCATTCAGTATTCCTTTATCACGCCATAAAAGCGGGAATGAACATGGGAATCGTAAATCCTACCATGTTAGAAATTTACGACGAAATTCCGAAAGATTTATTGGAATTGGTAGAAGACGTAATGCTCGATAGAAGAGAAGATGCTACAGAAAGACTTTTAGATTATTCAGAAAGAGTAAAATCAACCAAAAAGGAATTTGTAGAAGAATTAGAATGGCGAAAAGATCCATTACAAGATAGAATTACCCATGCTTTGGTGAAAGGAATCGACCGATTTATCATTGAAGATGTAGAAGAAGCAAGAGCAAATTCCACCAGACCTTTAGATGTTATCGAAATTAATTTGATGACCGGAATGGGAGTTGTTGGAGATTTATTTGGCAGCGGAAAAATGTTTTTGCCTCAAGTGGTAAAATCCGCAAGAGTAATGAAAAAAGCAGTTGCATATTTGCAACCTTTCATAGAAGCAGAAAAAGATGAAAAGCAAAAACCGAACGGCAAAATCTTGATGGCAACCGTAAAAGGTGATGTTCACGATATTGGTAAAAATATTGTGAGCGTAGTTTTGGGTTGTAACAATTACGAAATCGTGGATTTAGGCGTGATGGTTCCAGCAGAAAAAATAATTGCTGCGGCAATCGAACACCAAGTTGATGTAATTGGTTTGAGCGGATTGATAACGCCATCTTTAGACGAAATGGTGCACGTTGCAGACGAATTGCAAAGAAAAAATCTGAATTTCCCTTTATTAATTGGAGGTGCAACTACTTCTAAAGCGCATACAGCGGTGAAAATTTTCCCGAAATACGGAAATACGGTTGTTCATGTGAATGATGCTTCACGAGCAGTTGGTGTGGTTTCGCAATTGTTGGATCATAATAATGTACAATATAAAGCAGATTTAAAGGTAGATTACGAAGATTTCCGAGTGAAATTTTTGGATCGACAAATAGAGAAAGTATATGTTTCGATTGAAGAAGCACGAAAACAAAATTTTAAAATAGATTGGGAAAATGAAGAAATTTCAAAACCAAAATTTTTAGGAATAAAGGTGATAGAAAACCAAGATTTAAGAGAATTATTACCATTTTTAGATTGGTCGCCATTTTTCCGTTCTTGGGAATTGCACGGGAAATATCCACAAATTTTAACTGATGAGGTTGTTGGTGAACAAGCCACAGAATTATTTAAAGAAGCCCAAGTTTTATTAAATAAAATTTTGGATGAAAAATTATTCACCGCCAAAGGAATTTTCGGTATTTTTCCTGCAAATTCTACTGAGCAAGATGATGTTTTAGTTTATGATGAAAGTGGAAATGAGCTAGCGAAATTTCATACTTTAAGACAACAATTAAAAAAATCTGCCGGAAAAGAATACCATGCTTTAAGTGATTTTATTGCACCAAAAACTTCAGGAAAACAAGATTATGTGGGAGCTTTTGCCGTAACAACAGGTTTCGGAACAGAAGAACTCGCACAAGAATATTATGATGAAGGCGATGATTACAATGCCATTATTGTAAAAGCTTTAGCCGATCGATTGGCAGAAGCTTTTGCAGAATTTCTTCATCATAAAGTAAGAACCGAATTTTGGGGATATGCAGAAAATGAAACTTTGGAAAACGAAGAATTAATTGCCGAGAAATATTTGGGAATTCGTCCTGCACCAGGTTATCCAGCTTGTCCGGATCATTTGGAAAAAACCACAATTTGGGATTTGCTAAAAGTGAAAGAAAACATTGGTTTAGAACTCACAGAAAGTTTGGCGATGTTTCCAACTGCGGCAGTTTCTGGCTATTATTTTGGAAATCCGAAAGCGAAATATTTTGGGGTTGGAAAAATAAAAGAAGACCAATTGAAAGATTTTGCAGAAAGAAAAGGGGTGGAATTAGATTTTGCCAGAAAATGGTTGAGTCCGAATTTGGCGGATTAGTAGTTAAAACAATGTTTTACAAATTAAATATATGAAATCTTTAATTAAATATATTGAACTTAAATCGGGATATTCAGATGATGGCCCAGCTTGGATTGCAAAAATTGAATTATCGAAGTCGAACAAATCAATCTATTTTAACAATCGATGTTTGATCGGAAATGGACACGGAATATGTCGAGATGTAGAAACGAATGAAGTTTTTTGGGTTTCGGGTATTAAGAAAAATGGTGAAGATAGACATTCTTGTGGTTCAGGAAAAATAATGATTGATAAAGATATTGTAAGTGAATATTTAGAAATAATTGGTAAAAATGAAATTGATTTTAGAAAATTCACATTAGTAGATATTAAGAAAACTCAAAAATCTAAATTTGAAAAAATTCATAACTCAAATTTTTCTTCAGTTAATATTTTAAGTGAATTTTATGATTTATCAGAATTAAATGAAAAGGAATTATTAGAAACTATAAATTATTTAAAGAGGAAAGAATCGTATGTTTCGCATAGAGAAGGCAATAGATTTATAATTCAAAAAATTTTGGAAGCAGAAAAATATTTAAAGATTCTACAGCGTTAAATTTGATAATAAAAAATACAAAGCCACGAAGTGGCGACATCAAACAGCAAAGGGTGAAAACCCTTTGAAAAGAAATCAAATAGCAATGGGTGAAACCCATTGAAAAAAAATAAAAATCCGTTGCGAAGCCACGAAGTGGCGCAATCAACTATCAATTATTAAAAAATGAAACCTTCTAAATTGATAAAAAATTTGTTAAACA
>CAXYUO010000094.1:0-9909 GCA_964292185.1 uncultured Frigoriflavimonas sp. | reverse complement strand
AGTTTTAACTTCCGTCCAAGCCTGCCTAGGCGTCACCGGTGAAGACGCAATCGACATCACAGGGGCTTGCCCCGATGAGGGGCAAAAATTTTGCAACCAGAGATACAGGGATTTGAAGGGTTTAAGAGAAAAAGCACAAACAAAACCCTCATTTTGTTCACATTGGAACTCAAATTTTGATTTGGTTCTCTCAAAACGCAAGAGATTTACCTTTTAGAACAACCAAAAACCCTTATAATATTTGGATTTGCGAAATTATTTTTCAGCAAACAAGAATTTCTCAAGGTATGCAACATTATGAAAATTTTGTAAATAGATTTCCAAATGTAGAAAGTCTTGCAAAAGCTGATACAGAAGAAGTTCTGTTGTATTGGAAAGGTTTAGGCTATTATTCCAGAGCTTTGAATATCCACAAAGCTGCCAATCAAATAATGGATGATTTTGATGGAGTATTTCCTGAAAAATATGAAGATATTTTATCATTAAAAGGTGTAGGCAAATATACTGCTGCTGCAATTTCTAGTATTTGTTTCGGTATGCAAATTCCTGCAATAGATGGTAATTATTATCGAGTTTTGAGCAGATTGTTTGCAGATGATTTTGATGTATCTGGTTCTAAAGCGTATGATTATTTTGCAGAATTAGCACTTTCCTTAATGCCCGAAAAAGCTGCCGGAAATTTTAATCAAGCAATAATGGATATAGGATCTGAAATTTGTAAACCTAAAAATCCACTTTGTGAAGATTGTCCTATAAAAGAGTTTTGCTTAGTATTTCAAACTGGTAGAACATCAGATTTTCCTGTTAAAACTAAAAAAGTGAAAGTTGAGAATGTTTCTTTAGTATATTTTTTCGTTTTTTACAAAGATCAATTTTTAATAAAACAAAGAGGCGAAGATTTTATTTGGAAAAAATTATTCGAATTTCCTTCAACTTTTGAAAATGATATAGATAATATAGGAATGGATTCTGTAACTATTAATCATAAATTGACTCATAAAAACTTAAGTATTACAATTAATAAAATTGAAATTAGCTCTGAAAAAGATTTTAATAAATATGCTTTAGAAAATGATTTTCAAGTTATTAATAAAGAAGAATCTGCTTTGAAATCGTTTCCTAAACCCTTAGAAAATTACATTGTAAAATTTAATTAAAATCTATTTTTTCATATTAAACAAAAAGCAGTATTTTTGCAGAATGTTTAAAAAAAGTTTTTACATTTTAATGGTTCTCTTTCTGGTTTCTTGTGGAAAAGAACAGTTGCCAAAACCTTCAGGAGAATTGCGTTTGGAATATCCTGCTGCTGCTTATCAAAAATTTAATTCCGATTGTGCCTACAGTTTTGATTATTCTAAATATGCAAATCTTACGGATGCTGGTAAAAAACCTTGTTGGTTTTATCTAAATTATCCTAAGATGAAAGCAAAAGTTTTCATTACTTATTTTCCTATTAATAATGATTTTAAATTGCACGTAAAAGAAGCCGAAAAAATGGTTTACGATCATACTATTCGTGCAAGTGCAATAGATGCTAAGTTTTTTCAATATCCTGAGAAAAAAGTTTATGGTAATTTTTATGAATTAAAAGGACAAACTGCTTCCAATTTGCAGTTTTTTATAACAGATAGTACCAAAAATTTTGTGATGGGTTATCTTTATTTTAATTCTAGACCAAAACCAGATTCTCTTGCTCCAGCTGTAGAATATGTGAAAAATGATTTGATGCATTTGATAGATACTTTTGAGTGGAATAATGGGAAGCAGATAGGAGAAAGTAAAAAGGTAAAAGTAGAAAATATAAATTTAGAAAGTAAAAAGGTTAAATAAATTTTAGTACATATTTAAATTGTACATATTATATAAATTAAAGAAAATATGAAGTTACTAGTAGTAGGAACTGTAGCATTTGATGCGATAGAAACTCCTTTCGGGAAAACAGATAAAATTTTGGGTGGAGCTGCAACATACATTGGTTTAGCAGCATCTATAATGAATGTAAAATCTGGAATTGTATCTATTGTTGGTGGAGATTTTCCACAAGAATATTTAGATATGATGGTTTCTAATGACATCAATATCGATGGAATAGAAATAGTGAAAGACGGAAAAACCTTCTTTTGGAGTGGTAAATATCATAATGATTTGAATTCTAGAGATACTTTGGTTACAGAAATCAATGTTTTAGAACATTTCAACCCCGTAATTCCAGAATCTATGGAAGATGCAGAGGTTTTGATGCTAGGAAATCTTCATCCAGGAGTTCAACTTTCTGTACTAGAAAAAATGAAAAATAAACCAAAATTGGTGATTTTAGATACGATGAATTTTTGGATGGATTCTGCTCTTGATATTTTGAAAGAAATGATTGCAAAAACCAATGTAATTACCATTAATGATGAAGAAGCTCGTCAACTTTCTGGAGAATATTCTCTTGTGAAAGCTGCGAAAAAAATTCATGAAATGGGACCAGAATTTGTAATCATTAAAAAAGGAGAACACGGTGCTTTACTTTTTAATGAAGGTAGAATTTTCGCAATTCCAGCAATGCCTTTAGAAGATGTTTTCGATCCAACTGGAGCAGGAGATACTTTTGCAGGTGGATTTGCTTCTTATCTAGTGAAACAAGGAAAGTTTGATTTTGAAACCATGAAATCAGGATTAATTGTTGGTTCTGCATTAGCATCTTTCACTGTAGAAAAATTTGGAATAGAAAGATTAAGCGAAATTTCCGCAGAAGATTTGGCAAAAAGAATAGAAGATTTCAAAACTTTAACAACTTTTCAGGTAGAAGTTTAGTTTTTTAAGAAATATTTAATATAAATAATGTAGCAAGATTCAATTAGAATCATAAATTTGCATATTCAATTTTAATAATTATGAGTTTAAAATCAATTAGGAATTCAATTTTCATCCTATTATTTAGTTTTGTGTCTGTATTTTCAACAGCACAATTAAAAAAAGGTCAACTTATAGATGGTATTGCCGTAGTAGTAGGAGATGAAATTATTTTAGAATCCGACGTAATAGAACAAATGGCATATGCAAAAGAACAAGGTTCTACAATTACCAATAAATGCGAGTTTTTAGATGGTATTCTTACTAATAAATTACTTATTTATGAAGCAAAGAAAGATACTTTGATAGAAAATAGAACTGCAACTATCAAAGAAAGTTCTGCTCAAAAATACGATCAAATATTATCTCAATTTCCAGATGAGAAAACAATGCTTGCACAATATAAATTTCGTACAAAATATGAAATGAAAAATGTAATAGAAAAAGCAGATATAGACCAATATTACATGCAAGCAAAATACCAAAGAATTACTGATAAAGCCGATGTTACACCAAATATGGTAACAGATTTCTACACAGAAAATAAGCTGAAATTTCCGGAAGTAAAAGACGAGGTAACTCTTGCTCAAATTGTGCAATATCCTGTACTTACGGATAGTCATAAAGATGAAATCATCAATAAATTAAAGAAAATAAAGCAAGATATTCTTGCTGGTGAGAGTTTTGAAAATCAGGCAAGAATTTATAGTGAAGATCCTGGTTCTGCAGCAAAAGGCGGAGCTATGAAAAACATCTCTAAAGGACAAATGGTAAAACCCTTTGAAGCTGCTGCTCTTAATCTTCAAGAAGGTGATATTTCTGATCCTATAGAATCTGAATACGGTTTTCACATCATAAAACTAGACAGAAAAGCTGGGAAAATATACGATGCAAGCCATATTTTGATAATGTCTGTGCCAACAGCAGACGAAATGAATACTGCAAAAGTAAAACTAGACAGCATAAAAGGATTAATAGAAACAGGAAAAATGACTTTCAAAGATGCTGCTTTTAAATTTTCTGATGATAAACAAACAAAATTTAATGCAGGTATTATACAAGCACAAGATGGCGGAAGTAGATTAGAAAAAGAAAGTGTTTCTCCAAATATTGCTTATCAAATAGCAGGTGTAAATACTGGAGATATTTCTCCAGCATTTGAAGACGATTTGGGCAGAAGAAAAGCTGTGAAAATTGTAAAAGTAGAAGGAGATTTCCCAAGACATACCATTTCTCTAGAATCTGATTACGATAAAGTGAAACAAATGGCTTTGAATAAAAAGAAAAACGAAATGCTAGGAAAATGGGTAGAAGAAACTAAACCAAACGTTTTTATAACTGTAGATAGTAGATATGACGATTGCGATTTAAAAAATAAATGGGCGAAATAGCCAAATATATTCTATAAATAATACAGATCCTTCGAAGTTTTTCGGAGGATTTTTTTTGCTTAAATTTTACAAACTACAGCTTTTATTATTTAACTTTGTAAAAAAGGATTATGTAATCGCCACTTACAAATCTTGCAAACAATTAACTAATCATCAATTCCTATTAAAATTTATAGATAGAAGATTAACACAAATGAAGATTAGGCGATACCATATGACCTTTAAAAAAATATCTAACTACAAATGAAAATAATTACAGACATCAATCAATTAGATATGGATAAGACCTATTCTTATGCAGATTACATCTTGTGGAAATTTCAAGAAAGAGTAGAACTTTTTAAAGGTAAAATTTTTAAAATGAGTCCTGCTCCAAGTACATCTCATCAGCAAATTTCCAGAACTTTTGCTGGGAATTTTTATATTTTCTTTAAAGATAAGTCTTGTGAATTTTTTACAGCTCCTTTTGACGTAAGATTATTAAATAAAAAAAAATCTACACCCGAAAAGGATATTTATACCGTTGTGCAACCCGATCTTTGTGTAATTTGTGATGTTGAAAAATTAGATAAAAAAGGATGCAATGGCGCTCCAGATTTAATAATAGAAATACTTTCTCCAGGAAATTCTAAAAAAGAAATGGATATAAAATTCGATTTGTATGAAGAAGCTGGAGTTTTAGAATATTGGTTGGTTTATCCCGAAGAAAAATCCGTCCTAATTTATATTTTAAAAGAAGGGAAATATATTGGTTTAAAACCATATACAGAAGGTCAGACTTTAAAATCAACTCTATTTCCTGATTTAGAAATAGAGTTAGATAAAGTTTTTGTTTAATAAGAACATTTTTTAATATGAGCAATTTTATACATTTCGGCATCGCAGATAAGCTTTACAAAGAAAACGTAAACAGAATTACACAACTTTTTGAAATCAAATATCCCATCATTCAAGGTGGTATGATTTGGCATTCTGGTTGGAAATTGGCTTCAGTAGTTTCAAATTCTGGCGGATTGGGTTTGATAGGAGCTGGAAGTATGTACCCAGATATTTTGCGTGAAAATATACAAAAATGCAAAGCTGCAACCGATAAACCTTTTGGTGTAAATATTCCGATGCTTTACCCAAATATTGAAGAAATCATCAATATTATTTTAGAAGAAAAAATAAAAATTGTTTTCACTTCTGCCGGAAATCCGAAAACTTATACCGAAATCTTGCAAAAAGAAGGCATCAAAGTTGGTCATGTAGTTTCTTCTACAAAATTTGCCATAAAATGTGAAGACGCAGGTGTAGATGCAATTGTAGCAGAAGGTTTTGAAGCTGGTGGACATAACGGAAGAGATGAAACCACCACATTTTGCCTTATTCCAAATGTGAAAAAACACATCAGCAAACCATTGATTGCAGCAGGTGGAATTGCACTTGGTTCTCAAATGAAAGCTGCAATGATTCTTGGAGCAGATGGTGTACAAATCGGTTCCAGATTTGCGGCAACATTGGAAGCAAGCTCTCATGAAAATTGGAAAAATAAAATTACTCAACTCAATGAAGGTGATACACACTTGACTTTAAAAGAATTGGCACCTGTTCGAATGGTAAAGAATCAGTTTTTTAATGAACTGGAAGAAATTTATAATTCTGGTAGAAATTCAGATTTATTGATAGAAAAATTGGGTAGAGCAAGAGCGAAACTCGGTATGTTTGAAGGCAATTTAGAAGAAGGCGAATTAGAAATCGGGCAAGTTTCTGCATTGATTGAAGAAATTCTATCTGTAGAAAAAGTTTTTGAAAAATTATTGAAAGAATACCATGAAGCTGGTGTAGAAAGGGAGTTTTAGTTTGAAATTGATTTTATTAATGAAGATGATTTTCAAATCATTGATAATCAGACTTTTAAAAATAATTTAATAAAGCTTCGTTATGCTTTTTAAGTAAAATATTTAAAAGCTGTAATGAATAATACCTATCGTTTTCAAGAAAAGTTTTAAAAATAGGTCTCAATTCTTTGATTAATCCTTTTTCTTTTGCTGTAGATAAAATACCTAAAGTTCCAACACATTTAATATTAAAATTTTCGGCGACATTTCTTGCTTTTTTGTCATCTATTAGTAAAAAATCTGCATTAAGTTCTTTGTATAAAATTACTGATTCCGATTCTCCATAATCCATTACAAAAGTAAGATCATTGAAACCTTTTATATTTTGAACTTTTGATGCGAAAAACAACTCAATTTTAGGATAAAACGCTGTGCTTTTATCCAAAGTTATTTCTTTCCAAACTGCTTTAGGAATTTTGATTTCATCAAATAGATGGTTTAAAATTTCTAATTTATCAATGATAGCTAATGAAAAAATTGGTCCAGAATCTGCAATTACAAGTCCGTTTTTCATTATTTTAATTTTTCTATATCACCTAAAATATCTTCTTCGTTTAAGTTTGAAATTGAAATATTGTTTTTAGAAAGTTCATTTTCAAATTCAAAGCGAGACAAACCAGAAAGTTGAGAAGCTTTTCCAATTGTCAATTTTTGTAATTTGTATAGCTGAATTGCTAATGTAATTTTAATTCGTTTTTTCAAATCATTTTCAGACTCATTTAGAGCCAAAAGAATATCATTTGGAAAATCTACAGATATTGTTTGCGTACTCATTTCTAATTGCTTTTATTCAAATTTAATGATTTTTTTCTTGTAAAGACTGAAATTTATTTTTTTAAAGTAAAATGCTGTAATACTTTTCGTTCAGGCGAATTAGAAATCAGGCAAGTTTCTGCATTGATAGAAGAAATTTTACCCGTAGAAAAAGTTTTTGAAAAAAATTTTGAAAGAAAATGAAGTAGCAAAAATTAAGCGAAGTTTTTAATTGATTTGTCATTGCGAGGAACGAAGCAATCCGTTGTTTTAGATAGCTTCGTTCCTCGAAATGACGAGTTTCTTTTCAATTCGGATTGCAATAATTCATCATAAGATAATTAATGAAAACAGTGGAAACTAAAGCAATTCCGTTGGCTATTTGTAGGGATTTTTTCAATTTTTAAATAATTTTTGTTGTTATAATATTCCCATTTTATAAAATATATACGCAATTCCTAAACATAAAAGTATTAAAACTGCAAAACCAATAAATACATTGTAAATTCCCTGCATTATTCCACCTGGATCATTTTCTTTTTCTTTTGTAAACTCCTTTTTTTTTAAATCTTTATTAAAAATTTTAAAAAAATAGAATCTTGTGTTCACACCTAAAAAATTAATCAGAAATTGTCCGATTATAATCTGTAAAAATTCCATTTAAAAGTGTTTGTAATGTTTTAAATTTTATTAATTTGGAGGATTAATTTCAAATATATAACCAACATATAGATCTATTAAAACAAACACTGCAATCAAAATCATTACAATTAATACTATTGTTTTGAAACGTTTCATAGAATTTTTTAAAGTAGATATTTTACAAATCTCTAACTTTCCTAAGAACCAATTCTCTCCAAATACGCATTCAAATCTGCATAACCACCACCATTAAAACCGTTTTCTAATCCTTCAGATTGCAAATATTCTAAAGCTTTTCCGCTTCTGTTTCCACTTCTGCAAAATACAACTACAGGTTTTTCTGAGCTCAAAATTTCGTCTTTTCGGTCTTCTACTTCACCTAAAGGTATATTTGTAGCACCTTCTATTTCGCCATCCATCATCAATTCCATTGGTTCTCTTACGTCAAAAAGGGAGTAGTTACCAGATTTTAATATTTCTTCTAAAGTCATTTTTATTTATTTTTAAATTTATTTCTACCACAAAAGTAACAAAAGATAATTGGAAATTTAGATATGCAAAAGTTAAAATAAGTAAACATTGCTTTTTTTAACTTTTGAAAAACCTAATCTTTTGTCACTTTTGTGCTTAAAAAGATTGCTTTTTATTTCACACTTAATTATTAATATTATTTTTGCATCGAAATGTCGAACTCATATGTAGAAAAATATTCGCAACTCATAAAATCCAAAGCAGAAAAATTTGGATTTCAATCTTGTGGTATTTCTAAAGCAGATTTTTTGGAAGAAGATGTTGCAACATTAGAAAATTGGCTTAAAAATAATTATCATGGAGAAATGCAATACATGGAAAATTATTTTGATAAAAGATTGGATCCAAGATTATTGGTAGATGATGCGAAATCTGTAATTTCTTTGTCTTATAATTATTTTCCAGAAGAAATTTTGCCCACTTTAGAAAATTTTAAAATTTCTAAATATGCTTATGGTAAAGATTATCATGAGATTATTAAAGATATTTTAAAAGAAATGGTAATTGAACTTCAAGAAGAAATAGGAGATTTTAATTTTAGAATTTTTGTAGATTCTGCACCAGTTTTAGAAAGAAGTTGGGCAAGAAAATCTGGAATAGGTTGGGTTGGGAAAAATGCTAATTTAATTACGAAAAAGCACGGTTCATTCTATTTTTTAGCAGAAATTATTTGTGATTTAGAATTGCAAACCGATTTTCCAGAAACCGATCATTGCGGAGATTGCACAAAATGCATCGATGCTTGTCCTACAAATGCAATTGTTTCTGATAAAATAATTGATGGCAGCAAATGTATTTCTTACGCAACTATAGAATTAAAAAACGAAATTCCCGAAAGTTTCAAAAATAATATGGAAGATTGGATGTTTGGTTGCGATATTTGCCAAGATGTTTGTCCGTGGAATCGCTTTTCTACACCACATAATCAGCCAAAATTCAAACCAAATTCTGCATTACAAAATTTCAAAAAAAATGATTGGAAAGAATTAAGTCAAGATTTATTTTCAGAAATTTTTCAAAAATCGCCGGTGAAAAGAACGAAATTTTCTGGCTTAAAAAGAAATATTGAATTTCTGGAACAATGTAAAAATGTAATAATTTAGCAATGAAAAAAATAGCAATAAAATTTTTAAAAATCATAGCAGGAATCATCGGTTTCGTAATTTTGTACGTAATCGGATCTTTGCTAATTCCTTATATTGAAATTTCTGAAAAACCAACAACAGAACCGAAAAACATAGAGATTTTCATCTATACAAACGGTGTTCACACAGACATTGTACTTCCTGTGAAAAACGAACAAATAGATTGGAGTCAAAAAATCCCGTACAATAATACAATTTCAAAAGCTACTGATTTTCAATATATTGGAATTGGATGGGGAGACAAAGGTTTCTATTTGGATACACCAACTTGGGCAGATTTGAAAATTTCTACAGCAATAAATGCTGCTTTTTGGTTGGGAGATTCTGCATTCCACACTACTTTTTATAAAAAGATGACCGAAGCAGAAGATTGCAAAAAAATTATGATTTCTAAAAGTCAATATGCAGATTTAATAAAATTCATCGATGAAAAATTTGATAAAGATGATAATGGAAACAGTATTGTGATCCCCACAAAGTTTGTTTATGGCAAATCTGATGCATTCTACGAAGCAAAAGGAAGCTATAGTTTTCTATACACCTGCAACACTTGGACGAATGATGTTTTGAAAATTGCTGGACAAAAAGCTGCACTTTGGACACCCACAGATTCTGGGATTTTCCAACATTATCAATAATTTTTCCGGATTATTTTTTTGGGCAGCTTGAACTTCGTTCGTAAATTTCAAATAAAGCTTTCGCTTTATTCTCATTTATGCCTTCCACTCC
>CAXYUO010000093.1:0-9954 GCA_964292185.1 uncultured Frigoriflavimonas sp. | reverse complement strand
ACTTAATAATTTATTTTTATAGGAAAAATTATAATTATAGTAGATATAATCTTTTTCATTTTTCAAATCCACTTGATATAATTCTCCGCTTTGTTTAAAAGTGATTTTCGCTACCCTTGGTTCATTATAAGAAAAAAGAGAAATCAATCTATTGCCCTCTGGTAATTTTTTTTCCTTTATAATTTCAATTTCTTTAATATTATTTAGTGATTTAAAATCAATATTTGGGAGATAAACATTTTGTAAAATTTCATTATTAATAAAAAGGTTAATAAATGAATTACTTAAATACTGTGAATCTTCATCTGGCGAAAAAACATTTAGGTTTAAAATTTCATCTTTTTCCTTTTTAAAATTTTCGATTTCAATAAATTGATTCTTTTGCTCAACCTTTGTAATCCCTCTGTTATATGAAGGTGTTTCGATAACATAATGTTGCCCAAATAATACAAATGAAAAGAAAAGAAATAAATACTTCATTAAAGTGAAAAACTTTCCCCACAACCACAAGTTCTGCTTGCGTTTGGATTATTAAAGATGAAACCTTTTCCATTCAAACCACCAGAATATTCTAAAATAGTGCCTGCAAGATAAAGGATGGATTTTTTCTCAATGATTACTTTGATGCCATTATCTTCAAAAACTTGGTCGCTTTCCTCTTTTTTATTATCAAATTTCAACATATATTCTAATCCAGAACAGCCACCACTTTTCACTCCTACACGAATAAAATCTTGTGTAGGATCAAAACCATCTTCCGTCATTAGTTGAATGGCTTTTTCTTTTGCGTGATCCGATACTTTTATCATTATTTTTATTTAGACTAATTTTAGATTACAAAAATACGAACTAAATATTTGATAATCAAATTTCAACTAAGCTTTAAGAATAAATGGATGTTTTTTAATGATATTTGTATCATAGATAATAACTATCAACTAGAATTTATTTGCATTTTTTTTATTTTGAATTTTTGATTTAACTTTGGCATGAACTTTCTATCTATATGTTTTTAGAATAGAAAATTCAACAATAAATTTAAAATTAATTCAATGAAAAAAGTTGCACTTTTAGCAGTACTATTTCTTAGTCAAATCGTTTTTTCACAAACTACCAGATTTATATATCAGGTAAGCATGAAGCCAAATTCAAATGATAAAACAGCCGAATTTTCGGAAAAAGCATATTTAGACGTTTCTCCTACAAAATCTATTTTCTATGGAGAAAAGAGAATGATTAGAGATTCTTTGATTACGAGAATGCGAGCAACTAATAATTTTGATAGATCTCAACTAGAAGATACGAGATCTAAAATAGATTTTATTGTGAAAAAAGATTTTACTGATCAATCTATTACTATTCAGCAACGTATTGCGAGAGACAATTATCAATATGTAGAAGATAGAAAATTGAATTGGAAAATTTTACCAGAAACCACAAAAATAGGTGAGTATAAAGTACAAAAAGCAGAAGCAGAATTTGCTGGTAGAATGTGGACTGCGTGGTTTGCTGCAGAAATCCCTTTGCAAGATGGACCATATAAATTTTCTGGATTACCAGGTTTGATAATAAAAGTAGAAGATGCAGATGGAGATTATAGTTTTGATTTAGAACAGAGCAAAAAAATAGCACAACCAGCAGAATTTGAAGAAAGAGGAACCACAATTACTCTGAAAAGAAATGTGTTTAATGCTCAAAAAGAAAAATTTGAAAAAGATCCTATGTCTGCAATTTCTAGCCAAGCTGGTTCTGGAAGAGGACCAGGTGGTTTTGGAGGAAGAGGAGGTGGAACACCAGATCCGCAAAGAATGAAAGAAATAGAGAAAAGAATAAAAGACGAAATTTCTCAAAACAATAATCCTATCGAAAAGGAATAATTACTAACCCTACTTTAAATAAGTGGGGTTTCTTGTTTTATTTGAATGATATTTCAGATTCTTTTAAAAAAAAATACTATTTACTTTCCATAAACTTCATCTTAAATTTTTAAATTTGTGATAAATATAAAAATTTATGCAAAATATTGAATTTAACAAAGAATGGAAGGATAAATTACTCAATCGTTTTCTTTCTTACGTGAAAATATATTCTACAAGTGATGCCGAAAGCGAAACTTGCCCATCTACAGAAAGACAATGGGAAATCGCAAATTTCATCACAGAAGATCTGAAAAACATTGGTTTAGAAGATGTTTCCATTGATGACAATGGTTACGTGATGGCAAACCTTCCCGCAAATAATGGAGAAGAACAGCCAGTTGTTGGTTTTATTTCTCATTATGATACTTCGCCAGATTTCTCGGGTGAAAATGTGAAACCACAAATTTGGGAAAATTATGACGGTAAAGATTTATTATTGAATAAAGAAACCGGTTTCATACTTTCTCCCAATAAATTTGAAAGTTTAAAAAATTATATCGGTCAAACTTTGATAACGACCGATGGAACTACGCTTCTTGGAGCAGATGATAAAGCGGGTTGTGCAGAAATTGTAACGGCAATGGAATTTCTTTTGGCGCACCCAGAAATTAAACATTCTAAAATTGCCGTTGGTTTTCCACCAGATGAAGAAATTGGACGTGGAGCGCATCTTTTTGATGTAAAAAAATTCGGTGCAGAATGGGCTTACACAATGGATGGAGGAACTGTAGGAGAATTGGAATACGAAAATTTCAATGCTTCTGGAGCAGTGGTACAAAATCATGGATTGAGCGTTCATCCTGGTTATGCTTTCGGAAAAATGCGTAATGCAAGTCTTTTGGCTGCAGAATTTATCCAAATGATGCCTGCAAATGAAACTCCCGCAACTACAAAAGGTTTTGAAGGATTCTATCATTTAGCAGATTTAGAATCAGATGTTTCTGAAGCAATAATAAAATACATTATCCGAGATCACGATGCAGAAAAATTCTCAAAAAGAGAAGATGTAATGCGAGAAACGGTTGCAAAATTCAACCAAAAATATGGAGAAGGCGTTGCAGAAGTTGA
Organism: uncultured Frigoriflavimonas sp.; assembly: GCA_964292185.1. Classification (GTDB taxonomy): domain Bacteria; phylum Bacteroidota; class Bacteroidia; order Flavobacteriales; family Weeksellaceae; genus Frigoriflavimonas. Next base: position 6,967 of record CAXYUO010000093.1, on the reverse strand, counting down.
AATAAAAGAGCAATACCGAAACATGAAACAGCAGTTTGAAGGCAAAATGCACATTGTAGATATTGCAGAACAAGCCATGAAAGATGCGAATATAGAACCAGACATCAAAGCAATTCGTGGTGGAACAGATGGTGCACAACTTTCTTACATGGGATTACCTTGTCCAAATATTTTTGCTGGTGGACTCAATTTCCACGGACCTTATGAATATGTTCCGTTGGAAAGTATGGTGAAAGCGATGCAAGTGATTGTGAATATTGCGCAGGCGAAGAAGTAATATAATAATTATTGCTATGTTATTTTTTTAAGAAGAAATCAATTCTAAAATAAAATGGAAAGTAATTGGGAAGACATAAAGTGGATATTTGAACATGACGGTGGATTAAGGGATATTTATATTAAGGATGTTAATATAGAGGATTGGGAATTATTGATTGATTTTCTGAATGAAAATTATAAAATAAAATACGGTACAACTCAAAACAATTTGGATTATAATATAATTGATATTCAATATGTTTTACAGTTTCTATCCAATCAAAGTATCGAAATGGAACATAAGACTGCTTCAATTATTTTGGATAAAGTAATTATAAATACTCATTTTTTCGCTGATAATCAGATTGAGTTTGATATAGCTCCAAAAGAAATAAACTCGCCTTCGAATTATAAAAAAATCATAAACTTTATGTTAGATTTAAGTCATCTATTGAAAAAGGAAGTAATCCTGACTGGGGAAATGCAAATTGACTTTCCTCTAATAACCGTGGATTGTAAAAATAATCTTGTGAAAACTCTAACAGAAAAGGAAGCAAGAAAATTGTGGTAAAAATAAACCGTTGCAAAAATTTATTTGCAACGGTTTTTTTATTAATAGAAACTTATCTATTCAAAAAAGCATCCCAACCTTGTGCTCGCAAAGTGATCAATTCTCCGCTTCCTCTTGCAACCATCATATTTCCTTGGTCCAAATCTGTTGCATGACCAATGATCGTGAAATCTGGGTGATTTTTTATTTTTTCAAAATCTTCTGGAGAAATGGTGAAAAGCAATTCGTAATCTTCGCCACCGTTTAATGCGCACATCACAGGATTTAAGTTCAAATCGTCTGCTGTAGAAATGGTGAGAGAATCCATCGGAATTTTTTCTTCGTACAATCTAAATCCACATTGAGATTGATCCGAAAGATGCAAAATTTCTGAAGCCAAACCATCAGAAATATCAATCATAGAAGTTGGTTTTATGGCCAATTCTTCCAAAATAGCTTTGATGTCGGTTCTTGCTTCTGGTTTCAATTGTCTTTCGAGAATGTAATCATAACCTTCCATTTCTGGTTGCATATTTGGATCTGCTAAAAAAACGGAATGTTCTCTTTCCAAAATTTGCAAACCTGCATAAGCTCCTCCTAAATCTCCCGTCACTACGAGTAAATCATTCGGTTTTGCAGTGCTTCTTGTTACGATATTTTCAGAATCTTCAAAACCAATTGCTGTTATTGAAATTAGTAAACCGCTTTGGGAACTTGTAGTATCTCCACCAACTAAATCTATGTTATATTTTTCGCAAGCGAGGGCAATTCCATCATAAATTTCTTCAAAAGCTTCCACTGGAAATCTGTTGGATGCAGCAATAGAAACCAAAATTTGAGAAGGTGTTGCGTTCATTGCTGCAATATCGCTCAAGTTGACAACCACTGCTTTGTAACCCAAATGTTTTAAAGGAACATATCCCAAATTAAAATGTACACCTTCCGCCAAAATATCTGTAGAAATCACCATTTTTTTTCCTTCCGAAAAAAGAATTGCAGCATCGTCTCCAATAGAAATTTCTGTAGAAGCCTGTTTTACAGGAAAATGTTTGGTAAGATGTTTTATTAAACCAAATTCGCCTAATTTTTCTATGGGTGTTAAATTTTGAGATTTATCTTCGAGCATATTTTTTTATTGAATTTGTAAAAAAAGGGAATTATTTTTAGCAAAAGTATAAAGTTCCATTAGTTAATCTTCTTACTTTTTGTAAACTTTTGAATGACTTATTTATAGTAGTCTTTTGCTTCTTTTGTGGTTAAAAAACGTTATTTAAGAAAAAACAGAAGGGTCTACATCTTCCGGACGGAATGGTAAAGCTCTCAAATCTTCTTTTGTCAAAAGTTTTGTGTTTTCAGATTTAAAATCATTCAAACTTATCAAGATATCTTCCGGAGGATTGGTAGATTTTCTTAGCATAATGTCTATCCAAACTCCCGTTGCTTCAGCAGTTGCGCAATGGGTTCCATCTTTTAAATAAAACTTATGGGTAAATTGATAAATACTTGCATCTTCCGAACTTCCTGTAACTTCCAAACTCACCAAAACGCTTTGTTCTGCAAATATTTCTTTAAAAAACGAATATCTTTCATGCAAAACTACAGGGCCAATTCCCCATCTTGTAAGTTCTTTTATGCCCATTTTATATTTAGACATAAACGCCATTCTGGTTTGTGCGCAATACTCTACATAAGTAGAATTTGCCAAGTGTTTGTTGGCATCAATATCGCTCCAGCGAACTTCAAAAGGGTGGTAATAAACAGACATATATTTTGTAATTTATGCAAAGATAAGATATAAATTTTTGCGTTCTATTGTGTTTTAATTTTTTTTGGGACGCCTTGAACTTCATTCGTCAATTCCGATTAAAGCTTACGCTTTACTCTTTTTGATGCCTTCCATTCCCGTATCATTGCTAGGAACGAAGCAATCTCAATATTAGGATTGCTTCGTTCCTCGCAATGACGATCTATAATAAAATCGGGGCACAGATTTTCGATTTTACAAGATTAGTTATGAAACAGAATTGTAGTTTTTATTATATGATTTTCAGAAATTAGAAAAAATACTATCTTTACGAAAATCAAAACAATGTTTCTTACAGAATGTCCGAGAGATGCGATGCAAGGTTGGAATGAGATAATTCCCACACAAAAAAAAATAGACTACATCAATGCTTTGATGGATGTGAAATTCGATGTTTTAGATTGTGGTAGCTTCGTTTCTCCAAAAGCAGTTCCGCAAATGGCAGATTCTGGAGAAGTACTTGATAATATAGATAAAAGTATTTCTAACACCCAATTATCTGTAATTGTAGCCAATTTTCGTGGTGCAGAAAAAGCGATGAAACACGAGCAAATAGATATTTTGGGTTTTCCGTTCTCTATTTCGGAGGTTTTTCAACATAGAAACACCAACAAAAACCAAGAACAAGCTTTTGCAGATGTCGTGAAAATCGCAAAATTAGCGAAAGATGAAAACAAAGGATTAAACGTCTATTTTTCTATGGCTTTCGGAAATCCGTATGGAGAAATCTGGAAAATAGAGGATTTAAAATTTTGGGCAAAACGCTTTTCAGAAATCGGAATTAAAACCGTTTCGCTTTCTGATACTACAGGAACAGCAAGTTTAAAACAAATTGCTGATGTTTTTCGAGAATTGCCTGCATTGTATCCTGAAATTCATTTCAATGCGCATTTTCATAATAAATATGAAGATTCTTACCATAAATTAAAAGCTGCTTATGATGAAGGTTGCCGAAGTTTCGATTCTGCGATAAAAGGAATTGGCGGTTGTCCTTTTGCAAAAGACGATTTGGTAGGAAATATGCCTACAGAAAAGGTTTTTAACTTTATGAGTTTAGAAAAAATAGACATTCGCCAGAATTTATTGCATTTTGAAAGTGCTTATAACAAGGCAAAAGATATTTTTCATTTTTAAACTAAAAATTTTAAATAGAACTCTATTTTTACCTCAAAAGAATCAAAAAATAAAACACAAATAAGTTAATTCAAAGATGACAAAATCTAAAGTTCTAATTTCGTGCAACTTATATTAACTTTTGCATTTTATAAAACCTTAACTTTTGTATCTTTTACTTTTAAATTCTATTTTATTTAGGAATCAGTGAACCTTTGGTTTGTGGTTAAAAAAAGAAATTTAGACACTTATTTAGTTTAAAACAAAATTCCTAATTCAAATTTTGCTTCTTCGCTCATCATATCTTTATTCCAGCTTGGTTCGAAGGTCAATTCTAAATCAACATTTTTCACACCTTCTACTTCTGCAATTTTTTCTTTCACTTCTTGCGGCATACTTTCAGCAACCGGACAATTGGGTGTTGTAAGCGTCATAATGGTTTTTACATCACCCGTTTCAGAAATTTGAACATCGTAGATTAGTCCCAATTCGTAAATATCCACAGGAATTTCTGGATCGAAAACTGTTTTTAAAGCTTTGATTATTTCTTCGCCAAGATCGGCAATTTGATCGTCTGTATAATTCATTATTCACTTCTTTTTAGCAAATCTTCCTGACGCATTCGTCGGAAAACATTTGCCAAAGTTAAGACATCTTTTTCACAATATGTAACAATTCTAAATAAGTCTTTCTCTATATAATAAATAGATGCAACCATAGAACCATCAATATCGTCCTTTGGAGTTGGAATTCCGAAGAGATGTGCAAGTAATTCTAACGAAACAAAACTTTTGTAATCTCCAAATTTCCAAAGCTCCATGGTATCAATATGTGGAATTTCCCATGGTTTTTTTCCAAATAATTGAAAAGGAATTGGTGGCATCATTCCATTAATGAGAAATCTGCGAGCAATCCAAGGAAAATCGAATTCTTTTCCATTGTGTGCGCAAAGAATTACGTCTTGTAATTTTGGGCTGTTAAAAATTTCGCCAAATTCTATTAACAATTTTTTTTCATCATCGCCATAGAAACTTTTTATTTTCAAAGTGTCGTTTTTCTCTACCATTCCAACGGTAATGCAGATTATTTTACCAAATTCTGCCATAATTCCTGCTCTTTCCGGGTAAAAATCTTCTCCAGTAATTTCTTCTTTTCTTTGAAAACGGGTTTTCTTTTCCCAAAGTTTTTGTTCGGTTTCAGAAAGTTCTTTCCAATCTGCTGCAAAAGGAACGGTTTCTATATCTAAAAATAATATTTTTTCTAATGGTATTTTGTGTATCATTTTTAATTGTTTTTAGTTTAGCATATGACAAAAATTTATAACAAATTGCAAATCAAATTTTTAAAACCACAAAAGGCACAAAAGTAATTATTATGTTTTTTAAGTCTGTAATTAAATTCTTAATAAAGTTCACAAAAGTTGTGAAAATCTAAAGATTTTCTATTGTATTGCCTTATTTTAACTTAATCTGCAAATAATTTTTTGTTTCTTTTACTTCTAATGTTTATTTTTAATTGAGTCAGTGAACCTTTGGTTTGTGGTTATAAAATTTAAGTTACAAATAATCAATAAGTTATGAATTGTATTTTTTGTCATTTAATGAAAGTTTTTAGTAAATTATCTTTCAACCTACTGTGGAGCCGTTTTCGGTTTTTGAGTTTGGGTTGATTAAAGTTACAGAATTATTTTCATCATAAACACCAAGAACCAAACATTCGCTGATGAAATTGGCAATTTGTTTCTTAGGAAAATTCACAACTGCAAGAATTTGCATTCCGATTAAATCTTCTTTTTGGTATAAATCTGTAATTTGAGCCGAAGATTTTTTAATACCTAAAATCCCAAAATCTATTTCCAATTGGTAAGCAGGTTTTTTGGCTTTTGGGAAATCTGCTACAGAAATAATCGTTCCTGTTCGGATGTCTAATTTTTCAAAATCTTCCCAAGAAATGAGGTTTTTCATTTAATTGAAAATACGATTTACATCAACTTCTAATTCTGGAAAAAGTGGGCTTTTTAGAATCTCCTCTTCGGAATATGGCTTCAAACCAATGTATTTGCCGTTTTCTAAAACAAAAATATTAATGGATTTCATGTCAGGATAAACCAACCAATATTCTAAAACACCAGCTTCTTCGTATAAATTAAATTTTAAATTCATCTCTTTTTGAGAATTTCCGGGAGAAAGAATTTCTATGATTAAATCTGGAGCACCCACACATTTTTTACCATCTGCAATTTTTTTTAAATCACAAATGATGCAAAGATCAGGTTGTACAATAGTAAAAATTTCTTTTTCTGGAGATGACTTTTGTCTATTCAATAATGCTACATCTATAGGAGCTACAAATAAATTGCAGTTTTTATTTTCTAAAGTCGAAAATAAAACATTAGTAAGTTTTAGAGAGACCCTTTGATGATTTAGATTTGGAGCAGGACTCATTTCAAAGATTTTGCCTTTTATAAGCTCTACTCTTTCTTTGAATTTCCACAAAACGTAATCTGCATAAGAATAGGTTTTATTCAAATCTAAATCGTTAATGTCGTAAATATATTTTTCCATTTTGTGTCTTTTAATCAAAATTACAACAAATTTCGCAGAACATTTCTAATTATTTTCTATGAAAGTAAGGTAAATACTTAGGCTATTTTTTCATTAATTTTTAAGAAATTTTATCCAACAATTCTTCAACTTCCAATTTTTGAGCAACATATTTCTCTTGAAGTTCAGAGTTTTCGCCCATTTTTCGGTAATAATCTAAAGCTTTTTCTGCAAATTGTTTTTGGCTAAAATGAGAAACATTCGGTATTTGCGGAAAAACTTTATGAAAAAGCATCTCGTAATAGGCTTGAAATTCTCTTTCATTTCTATCCGTCATTATGCTTCCAGGTGCTTTTTGGCGAACGTGTAGCATTTCGTGAGCGAGAAGATTGAGAACTAATTTTATATCAAAATCAAATAAATTTTTGGGAATTTTTACCATTTGTGGAGATCCTATTTCTCCTTCTGCTGTTAATAATATAGATGTTGTAGAAAGTTCTTCACGAAAATCAAAACCTGCAAAATTTTCATGCTCTAAATTGAAAGAACTGATTAAATAATTTGCAGCATCTAAAATTTGATCATTTTTTCGGTATGCATCAACGTGAGATTGGAAATTTTCTAAATTCATAAAATATTGATTTATAACAAAAATAGCACTAATTTGGTTTAATTAAAAAGGAAATATTCCAAATAATT
>CAXYUO010000092.1:0-9966 GCA_964292185.1 uncultured Frigoriflavimonas sp. | reverse complement strand
CCTTCTAAAGTTTCATCTTTTTTAAGATCTAGTTTGATGGTAAATTCGCCTTTATCATTGGTTTTTACTTCACCCAAGATAGAATTTGCATTATCATTTCCTCTTGGATACCACCAAAAATATCTGTAACGAATATCTTGTTTTTTAATTTCGTAATTCACGGTTGCATTGCTCAAAGCAACACCAGAAAACATCATCGCTTTTCCTTTTATATTAATGGTTTGTCCGTATTTGTATTCGTCTTTTATTGGTTCAAAACTTACTTCAAATTTCGGACGTTTGTATTCTTCTACACGAAAATATTTTGTAGCATCGTTTCCTTTTTCTGTAGATTTTATTTCAAGTAAGAATTGACCATTTAATTTTCCTTTTGGTAGAATAAAACTTCCATTAAAAGAACCAAACTCATTTGATTTGAAAAATTGGGAAGAAATTTTCTCTCCATTTGCATCTTTCAAAGTGATTTCTTGTTTCATTCCTTCTGCTACAGATTCTTTTCCTTGCAGTAATTTGGTGTTGATAACTTTGAAATAAACGGTTTGTCCAGGACGATAAATGGCTCTATCTAAAAAAACTTGAGTTTCATTTTTATCTGCATTCTGATCAAATTCGCCATAATTTTGATCGCCATAAACTTGCATCAAATTATAATCGTTTGTTGATGGTTGTTGAACCAAATAATAGCGATAATAATTCTCTTTTTTAGAATCAGGAAACTTAAAAATAGCAGATTTATCGGTATCTACAGAGAAAATATGCAATTTTTGTTGATCTAGTAATTCAAAAATTTTCAAGTTTTGATTGGCAATCAATTTCCCGTTTTCACTATTGACCAATTGAAGTAGGTTTTCAGAACTTTTTCTATCATTCTTTTTGTTAAATAAAATTCTAGAATTGCTCGCAATGAAATAAAAATTCTCCTGAATAGTGTTTTCTACAACATATTCTACCATATAAATTCCTGCAGGAAGTGGTTTTATTTCTAGTGAAGTTTTATGAATTTTATAATCTTTTAGATTTTCTAAATCGAAAGTTTCTTTACGAACTAATGATTTTTTAACCGAAGAAAATTTACTTTTATCGTATTGATTTATAGCATATTGTAAAAAATGATCTTCATCGTTTTTTACTTCATAAATATTGAGTGAAAACTGGCTTACATTTTTCGCATCTGCAACCAAATGAATCGGTTTATTTGGCAGCGTTTGATTTTCAAAATGAATAGTTAAAATGGGTTGAAGTATATTGTTTTCTCGTGAAATAATATTGTTTAGAAATTTCGATTTAGGGTATTTTTCTTTGGCAACATTTATCAGATTTAAAGCAGATTTAAACTCATTTTTCGCTGTTAAAATATCGATCATATCTGAAACGATTAACACCTTGTAATCTCCTTTTACACCTTCATTTTTCGCCAATTTTTCGAGGAGTTCAAATTTGTTTTTACAGTTGTTAATTGAACATTCGTAATTCAAGTTTTGATGTTGAAAATAGAGTTTAGAATTTCCAGTATTTTTTGCAATTAACCTATTATAAATTTCTTTAATTTTTGGTTGATTTACTTTTAATTCATTTGGTGTAAATAGTTGAGAATTATTGTTGAAATTAATTTCTTTTATCGCATTCCAGTCCATTAAAGAAGGGAAATACTCTATATCTTCATTGCTATCAAAAATCGATTGGTATTTCGACATCGAAATATTTTGTAAATCTTCTTTTTTCAATGCTAAATTTGCAAAATGTTGCGATAAATAATTTTTGAAATCTAATTTAGACCAAGTTTCAATATCCGGAAAAGCTTTTTCTTTTAAAGGTAATTCTGAAGATTGAATATTTGTTCTTTGGTTAATTTGCCATTGATTTTGATTATAATAATCATTAAAAAATTCGCCCAACAAAACTTGAAAAACCAATTGATCTTCGCCTTTCAAATTTTTATCTAATCCTTGAAGTTTGGTGAAAAACTGCGTTGATAAATCGTTTTTTGTATCATCATAAGTTTGATTGATAATACTAAATTCGCCTTTTAAAGAACGAATAAGTTGCACTGCATTGTCTTCTTTCATGGCTTTATTTTGGATTTCTAAAATTAAAGGAAGATTAGATTTGAATTGTCCTTTTTTGTAATTATCTGCTACTTTTATCCATTGATCATCGTAATACTTTTGTCCGAAAACCGAAGTAAAACTTAATAATAGAAGTACGATTGTTAAAATTTTATTTTTCATAGATTTGTTTTTTTAATTATGAAATCTTTTAAGTTTTTGAAACGAAAAAGCTTGTTAAAAATGAACAGTTTAAATTTACTAAAAAAATACATAATCGACAGTCAATTATACGTTTCTTTAATGGGAACTTTTTTTGCTGTATTTTTTATGATGGAACAAAATCTTATCAAAATTCCGACCATTCTACTTATTTTCATCACTTATTTCAGCGGATATCTTTATACAAAATACCAAAATAGCGGGAAATTATTTTATAAAATTTTAGTATTCAATATTATTTCGGGGATTGTTTGCGGTATTTTAATCATTTTAAATCATAATGAATATCGTTTATTGAAATGGGTGATTATAGTAGTTTTAGGACTTTTGTACGATAGTTCTTTTCTGAAATATTTTGTAAGAAAAATCCCTTTATTCAAAATTTTTTATGTGGGATTAACTTGGGCATTGATTAATTCCTGGTTGATTTTACCAGAATTTAATTCAGAAATATTTTGGATTACTTGGATTTTTATCACAGGATTGGTTTTGCCGTTTGATATTCGCGATATAAAATCGGATTCGGTAGTAACTTTTCCACACTTAATCGGAGTTCAAAAAACGAAATATTTGGCTTATATTTTGGTTTTTATTAGTTTAATAATCGCCATTTTTTCTTTAAAAACTGACTATTCAATCACATTCTTTTTAACTTCATTTTTCACATTTATTCTCATTTATTTCTCTGAAAACGATAATAAAGATTCTTACTTTTCTTTTTGGGTAGAAACTTGCAGTGGATTGCCTTTAACTATAATTTTGCCACTTCAATTTTTCTAAAATTAATAATGAATTATTTACCTTTACTAAAATTTTTAAAGATGGAAAATTTAAATCTACTTAAAATTGAATTAATCGCGGAAATACGTGCTTGTAAAAATGAAATTGTATTGCAAAAAATTTCATCATTATTAAATTCTGATCAAATTTCAATTGTTGCAGAACCACAATCTATCTACGAAACCGAAAAACCAATGACAGACGAAGAAGTGGAAGAATATTTCAAAGAAGAAACGGTAGAATTGACGCCGTTTCAAATGAAAATGGTGCTTCAAGGTTTGGAGGATGTAAAACACGGAAGAGTTTATACGGAAGAGGAAATGGAGAAAATGGACGAAGAATGGCTCAACTAAAATTAATTTGGTCTTACACAGCAAAGCAACAACGTGATGAAATTTTTTCTTATTGGAACAGAAGAAATAAATCTACTAATTATTCTAAAAAATTAAAAATCATTATTAAACAAAATACAGATATTTTAAAAATTCAACCCTATTTAGGAAAAGAAATTTTGAAAACAACTCATCGAGTTTTGGTATTCAAAAACTTTAGTTTAATATATATTATTGAAAATAACGCTCTAAATATTATCTCTTTCTGGGAAAATCATCAAAATCCTGAAAAACTTACAACAAATTTAGGATTATGATTATCAGCAATTTAAAATTAATCAACTTCAAAAACCACCCTGAAAGAAATTTCGATTTTTCTTCGCAAATCAACTGTTTTGTAGGAAATAATGGAGTTGGAAAAACCAATATTCTAGATGCTCTTCATTATCTTTCGGTTGCTAAAAGTTTTTTGGGCAATAAAGATTTGAACAACATCAGAACAAATGAAGATTTTTTTTCCATAGAAGGAACAATAAATGATGGTGAAAAGGAAAACGTCATCAAAGTTCAACTTCCAAAAGAAGCTAAAAAAATCATTAAAAAAAACGATAAACCTTACGAAAGAATTGCGGACCACATTGGTTTTTTGCCAAGTGTAATTATTTCTCCTTATGATTCTAATCTGATTTCAGATTCTGGAGAAAGTCGTAGAAAATTTTTGGATGCGATGATTTCTCAAACAGATTCTGACTATCTTTTCAATTTAATTCAATACCAAAAAACGATTCAACAAAGAAATGCATTATTGAAAAATTTTGCGAAAAATAGATATTTCGATGCAGAAAATTTGGAAATTTATAATGAACCTTTAATAAAATTCGGTACAAAAATTTTTGAAAAAAGAAGAGATTTTACAGACAAAATGGTTCCATTAATTCAGAATTATTATGAGATCATTTCTAACGGAAAAGAAGAAATATCCGTGATTTACGAGTCTGATTTACAATACAAATCCTTTCAAACCATAATTAAAGAAAACGTAGAAAAAGACAGGATTATTACTTATACTTCAAAAGGAATACATAAAGATGATTTACTTTTTGCGATGAATGGAATTCCAATGAAAAAATCTGCAAGCCAAGGTCAGCAAAAATCTTTTTTAATCGCTTTAAAACTTTCACAATTGAATAGAATTAAAGAATTAACAGGAAAAACGCCGATTCTTTTGCTTGATGATATTTTCGATAAACTGGATGACACCAGAGTTTCTCAATTAATAGAACTGGTCAATCAGGAACATTTCGGGCAGATATTTATTACTGATACGAGCAGGGAACGAACGGAAAATGTGGTAAAAAGAATTAATGAAGAATCGAAAATTTTTGAGCTTTAAAAAATGAAAAACAAACTGTCACTTATTCTTATCATCGTTATTAATTTTTGTTATGGTCAAAAAAAAGCACCGCCAGTTTTAACGAGACATGTTCAAATAAATAAAAATTACAAGCCAGTTTCTTTAAATAAAAGAATTGCAAAATATCCATTTAATGAAGCAACAAAAATAAAATTGGTTTCCTATAATTTGGCTTTTAAAAAAGATATTTTAAACTATCCAGCACCTCCACCACCTAAAACAAAAGAAGATTCTATAAATCTTGAACTATTCTACAATAAGCCAAAACCTATTTCGCTAAATAATGTATTGGAAGATAAGAACTTAGACGGACTTACAGAATCTAAGATTTTAAATCTATCGGAAATTTCTGAACTAACAAATATATTATCTAATACGTGTGGAAAATATAGTATTGGTGTTTTTTCTAAAACTGGATGTTTCTTTCCAAGAAATGCAATCCTTTTTTATGATGAAAAAGATGAAATATTTGCAATGGTAGAAATATGTTTTCAATGCAGTGGCATAGAAACTAAACCCAGAAATATTTTTGACAACAGTGATCTTTGTGATTATATATACCCAGAATTGGAAACTTTTTTCCAAAAGATTGGTTTACAAACAAAGTACATTGAAACAAAATGAAAAAAATTAAAAAAAAACGAGAGTTTCTCAGTTCAGAATTGGTTCATAATTTTGCTAAAATCTATGGTTTTGAAAGTAAGCTATTAGCATTTGAAGTAAAAGATTTTCTGGAAGAATATCTTGATGACGCTCTATTTTCTGAAATTGAAAGTGTAAATTTGGAAAAAACTACCTTGAAAATTAAAATAAATTCTCCCCTTCTGAAAAATGATTTCCAACTTCGAAAAAGTTTTTATTTAAAGAAATTTCAAGATAAATTTGGGATAGAAAAATTTTCAAAAATTGAAATTTTTTAAGCTATTTCAAAGACATGTTATTCATTTGTCTCATAATCCAATTGTGTTTTTTATTGAGATAAGCTGTAGGATTTTTCGGGTCGTATTTTTGAGGATTTGGAAGAATTGCGGCAATCCACGCTGCTTCACTTTTAGATAAATCCTTAGAAGATTTATTAAAATAATACTTGGAAGCTGCTTCTACACCGAAAACTCCACGTCCCATTTCTATAGAATTTAGGTATCTTTCAAGAATCACATCTTTTCCCCAAATGGTTTCAATTATAAAAGTATAGCCAACTTCTAGCCCTTTTCTTAGCCAACTTCTGCCTTGCCAAAGGAAAATATTTTTCGCAGTTTGTTGAGAAATTGTACTTCCACCACGCAATTTTTTGCCTTTTTCATTATTTTTCATCGCTTTTTCGATAGCTTTATAATCAAAACCGTTATGTTTGAAAAAATTTTGATCTTCAGAAGCTATTACGGCAAGTTTTACATTATTTCCCATATCATCAAAACTGATATATTCTCTTTCTAATTTGCCATATTCCATTATCCCACCAATTTGAGTTAGCGTAATTGGAGGATTGAAAAATTTTCCCCAAACTATAAATAAAATATTAGCAAGAATGATGATTAAAACTAATTTTTTAAAATTTTTCCACATAATTTTTAATTTGAAAAGTCAAAAATACAGAAATGTTCTCTACAAATTTGAATTAAAATTTAAAATTTATTTGAGTTCTTTAAAATAAATTAGTTCTTTATTAGTCAACAATTCTGGATGAAGAATTTTGATATAATCTTGCAAAACCAAATCTGCTCGCACTACTCCACTTTCAAAAAAATCGTTGGCTTTATTCTTTTCTTTGCCGATTATGGAATAAATTCTTCCATTTTGAAAAACATTCATTTTTGCATAATTAGGATTTACTTGCAATAATTCTTTTTTGGAATGATGATTCCCTGCATTTACCCAAATTTTAGAATTTTCTGCCTTCACGAAAACTTCTTCAAAACTAAGTGGAATTGCTTTATCATCATTAATATTTGCAGCTATATAATTGGAATTGGCATCTTTTAAAAAATGAGCCAATTGAGATTTTCCACCAGGTAAAAACCATTGATTTCCGTAGATTTCATTAGCTAAAACAGAAGGTTTTGAGTTAGTATTTTGTGCAATTTTAATTAAATTTTGATAATTATTTGTAATTTCTTTGAATTGCATTTCTGCTTCTTTTTCTTTATTAAATAATTTTCCGAAAAGTAAAAGATAAGAAGATTTTTCTATAGGATTTTGAACAAGAAAATCGTCTATAAAAATAATTTCGATGCCATTTTTCTTTAATAAATCATAGGTATTTTCAAAATTAGCAATATAATTGGTGAATATTGCATCTGGTTTCAATGCTATTATTTTTTCTAAATTATATTTTTGTTCATTTCCTACATCTTCAATTTTTTTGGACTTTATTTTCTCTAGTAAATTTTCTGAATAAATATATTCTGGACTAGAAACTCCAACAATTTTATCTTCCAAAGAAAGTTCATTTACAAATCCTAATAAACTTGCATTCAAGAATATAGTTCTTTTAAAAGGTAATTTGTTTTTTGAAAATTCATAGGAAAATTTTCCTGATTTAAAAAATAATTTATTTTCAGTTTCATGATAAGAAACTTGATCCGATAGTTTTTTCCAATTCGTATTTTGATGATTTTCTTCATGTTTTTTGCATTGAAAAAAGAAAAAAAGTAGAAAAATATAGAAGAAAATAGGTTTCATCTTTCAAAGAAAATAAAAAAATACTATATTTGCAAACTCAAATCGGCTTCGTGGCGCAACTGAATAGCGCATCTGATTACGGCTCAGAAGGTTACAGGTTTGAATCCTGTCGAGGTCACAATTTCCCAATATGTTTTTCAAGAATATATTGGGATTTTTTTTATTTATAATTTTGAATAAAATACGCTATATTAAAAAAAGGTATTATTTTTGCAAAAGTATTTGTATTAATATTTTATAATTTTTAAATACAAGTACATAAATACAAAACAATATGAAAAAAATAACTTTACTTATTACAATTCTTTTTTCTTTATCCATTTTTGTACAGATTAAAGTTTTAAAAAACGAAACCCTTCTAGAAGTTGGAAAAGAAAATTGTGTAGCACTTTATAAAAAGGCTAAAAAATATACAATCAATTATCAAGATGTTGCCAATAGCAATTTGAATACATTCCGTAGTTTTTACTTTTATGATTTGAATAAAGATTTTGACCAATTATATAAACTGATTTCTGATGGTTTTATAGATATGCCATCTTCAGAAATTACAATGGAGCTTCCAAATGATATTATTGGATTAAACTATGGTATAAATTATGGACAAACTACGGTTCAATTTGTACATTACATCAATAAAAACATGAAATATGTAGGAAAAAGCCAGTTTTTAAACAAAAAACAAATTGATAAAATTTTTGGTAAGAATAGTTTAAATTCTTCAAGCAGTAATGATAGTACAGAAACTAGTAGAACTGCTAATAACAAAAAATCTTCTAAAAGATAAAAAATAAATTTTAAAATCAAATAAACTCATTCTTAGTGGAATGAGTTTTTTTATTTCTATTTTTGTGGAAAATTAGTAAAAGATGTCTTTAGAAATAGTAGGATTAACTAAAAAGTACGGCGAACAAACTGCATTAAATAATGTAAACATTAGCATTAAAAAAGATGAAATCATCGGGTTATTAGGTCCAAATGGAGCTGGAAAGTCTACATTAATGAAATCTATTGCAGGAGTTTTGAAAATAGATGAAGGAAATATTATTTTTAATGATAAAAACATCACTACTTCTGAAATAGAAAGCAAACAAAACATCGGGTTTTTGCCAGAAAACAATCCTTTGTACAAAGATATGTACGTGAAAGAAAGTTTAGAATTTGTAGCAAGTATGCACCATATTTCTAAAAATAAAATAGAAGATGTAATAAATCTTGTAGGACTTTCCCCTGAAAAATCTAAAAAAATCAGTCAATTATCTAAAGGATATCAACAAAGAGTTGGGCTTGCTCAAGCAATTCTTCACGAACCCGATTTATTAATTTTAGATGAGCCAACCAATGGATTAGATCCGAATCAAATTATAGAAATTCGAAATGTAATCAAAAAAATAGGCGAAGAAAAGACCATACTTTTTTCTACACACATCATGCAAGAAGTGGAAGCACTTTGCACAAGAGTGATTTTATTACATGAAGGAAATATTATTCAAGATTGCCCAATAGAAGAATTTAAAGGGAAATTTGGAAGTTTGGAAGATGCTTTTGCTAATTATACTGGTTCTATAAAATTGGAATAAAAATGTTTGTATTGATAAATTTTAAACAATATTCACACCGAAAAGATATCCCGTAAAAGCTGAGGCAACCATCGCTAAAGTTCCCCAAATTGTAACTCTAAATATAGAAGTTAAAATATGAGAACCACCACCTCTTGCTGATAAATATCCTAAAATAATTAAAAATAGTATTGTAAAACCGTATTGAGAATACATCATGTTTTTCAAAGGTAGAAATAAGGATACCATTAAAGGCAAAACTCCACCAGCTACAAAAGCTGCACCACTTGCAAAAGCCGCTTGAAAAGGTTGCGCCTTCATCACTTCATTTATACCCAATTCGTCTCTTGCATGAGCTTCTAAAGCATTATGTTCGTGCAATTGCACAGCAACTTGCATAGAAAGCTCTTCGGTTAATCCTCTTTTTTGATATATTTTTGCCAATTCTAATAATTCTTGTTCTGGCATTTCTTCTAATTCTTTGGCTTCTCTTTTTAAATCTGCATTTTCTATATCCATTTGAGAACTTACAGAAACATATTCTCCTGCAGCCATTGCAAAAACTCCTGCTACCAAACCTGCTAATGTAGCCAAAATTAAATTTTCTCTTGAAGATCCTGCAGCTGCAACTCCAATAGAAATACTTGCTACAGACACAATTCCATCATTTGCTCCCAAAACTGCAGCACGAATCCAATTGCTTCTATTGATATAATGATCTTCTAATTTAAGTTCTTTTTCCATTGAATAAAGTTACAAAATAGACAGTTATAAATTGTACTATTTTTAATTAAAAAAGACGGCTAAAAATAACCGTCTTTTATACTAAATATTTTGATTTTAAAATCAAGAATTGAGATTTTTAAATGTGAATCACTTCTCCATAAGCAGCTGCAGCCGCTTCCATTATAGCTTCAGAAACTGTAGGATGT